>NZ_AEWE02000127.1:8251-49918 GCF_000190455.2 Pseudomonas sp. TJI-51 | reverse complement strand
GCCAGCGATAGGGCCTGTGACCATTATAGAGGGGGTAGCGCCAGGCGCTGACCCGCCATCAGCAATGCCAACCGCGCCAGGCCCGTCCACGGCGAACCCTCGGCCTGGCCCTTGATTTGCGCATCGATACGCTGGGCATCCTGCAGCAGTTGCGCCCAGCGCTGCGCCGAGAGGCGCTGTAGGGCCTTGCTGACCAACGGCCGGCGCTTATCCCAGACCGGTGGGCGCGCCTGGCTGAACGCCTTGTCCAGCGGCACGCCCTGGCTGAATTGCTGGGCCAGCCCGGCGAGCTGGCGCAGCTCACGCGCCAGCGCCCAGAGAACCACCGGGGGCTCGACCCCCTCACCGCGCAAGCCTTCGAGCATGCGCAGGGCATGTGCAGCTTCACCGTTGAGAATGGCGTCTACCAGCCCGAAAACGTCGAACCGGGCGCTGTCAGCGACAGCCGACTGCACGGTTTCGACGGTGATTTGGTTGCCTTCGGCCAACAGCTTGAGCTTTTCGATTTCCTGCGCGGCAGCCAGCAGGTTGCCTTCTACGCGCGCGGCAATCAGGTCGACAGCGTCACGCTGCGCCGACAGGCCGGCCTGCTGCAGGCGCTGGTTGATCCATTGCGGCAGTTGGTGCGCATCCACCGGCCAGATCTGGATGAACTGGCAGTGGGCACCTTCGATCAAGGCCTTGCCCCACTTGGTCTTCTGCGCGCTGCCGTCGAGCTTGGGCAGGCTGACCAGCAGCAAGGTGTCTTCGGCGGGATTGGCGCAGTATTCCATCAGCGCTGCGGCGCCCTTGTCACCCGGCTTGCCCGAGGGCAGGCGAAGTTCCAGCAAGCGCCGCTGGGCGAACAGGGACAGGCTGGCGCCGGCCTGGAGCAGGGTGCCCCAGTCGAAGTTGGCGTCGGCACTGAAAACCTGGCGCTCGTCGAAACCTTGCTGGCGCGCAGCTTGGCGGATGGCGTCGGCGGCTTCCTGGCACAGCAGCGGGTCGTCACCGCTGACCACGTAGACCGGGGCCAAGGCGCCTTGCAGGTGCTTGTTGAGTTGGGCGGGGGCGAGCTTCATGGGCAGTAGGCGGGGCACCCGAAGGCACCCCGCACGGGCTTAGTTGCCCGGTACTTCCAGGGGCGACTGCTGCGGCGTTTCCGCCTGCTGGCGGCGTGCGGCCTCAAGGGCGGCCGCTTCAGCCTGGGCACGCTGATCGGCTTTTTGCTGCAGCTCGTCCAGCTGGGCTGGGGTCAGTTGCTGCAGGCGCACGACCATGGCGTTGACCAGGTCACGGCGCATTTCCAGGCGGGAACGGGCCGCTTCCTGCTCGGAACCGGTGATGTTCGAGGCATCGCGCACATACACCTTGCGCACTTCCAGCTTGTCACTCAGCAGTTCAAGGTTGTTCAAGCCCTGGATGCTGTAGTTGAGCTGGGTGGTCAGCTCGTACTCGGCAGTGCGGTTACCGCTGTTGTAGCTGGCCGAGCGCTCGCGCTGCTGTTCGTTGGTCAATACCAGGCGGTACGGCGCACCGGTGTGCACATTGACGCCGCTGTTCTTGAGCACCTGGCGCAGTTCGGTCACGGTAGGCCCGTACGCGTCACGCGCACTGACGTCCATTTCCTTGATGCTCAGCTCGTTGGTGCCAGTACCGCGCAGCTGGAAACCGCAGGCGCTGAGCATGACCGCCAGGCCAATTACCAGCAAATTGCGTTTGATCATGTTGTTGCTCCCTTGTGGGCCTGTTCCGCCCGCCCGCAGTGGCTGCGGGCGGGCGTTGCCATCAGTTGGCGACGATGTTGACCAGCTTGCCCGGTACCACGATGACCTTGCGAATGGCCAGGCCGTCGATGAAGCGCAGGACGTTCTCGTTGCTGCGCGCGGCGGCTTCGATTTCTTCGCGGCTGGCGGCGGCCGGCATTTCGACCTGCCCACGCAGTTTGCCGTTGACCTGCACCACCAGTGTGACGGTGTCCTGCACCAGCGCGGCTTCGTCGACTGCTGGCCAGCCAGCGTCGATCACGGCCTGATCATGGCCCAGCTGCTTCCACAGCTCGTGGGAGATGTGCGGGGTGATCGGCGCCAGCAGCAGGGTCACGGCTTCCAGGCCTTCGTGCAGCAAGGCACGGTCTTGCGCCGTGGCTTGCGGGGCTTTTTCCAGCACGTTCATCACGGTCATCACCTGGGCGATGGCGGTGTTGAATTTGTGGAACTGGCCGACGTCGGTGCTGGCCTGCTTGATGGCGGCGTGAATGGCGCGGCGAATGACCTTCTGTGCGTCGTCCAGGGCGGCGACATCCAGCTTGCCCGGCAGGCCTTGGGCGACGTGTGCCTGGGCCAGGCGCCAGACGCGGCGCAGGAAGCGGCTGGCGCCTTCGACGCCGGAGTCGGACCATTCCAGGCTCGCGTCAGGTGGCGAGGCGAACATCATGAACAGGCGGCAGGTATCGGCGCCGTACTGGTCGATCATCGACTGGGGATCGACGCCGTTGTTCTTCGACTTGGACATCTTCTCGGTGCCGCCGATTTCCACCGGCAGGCCGTCGGTCTTCAGGCGTGCGCCAATGATCTTGGCCTTGGCATCGCGTTCGATCTCGACATCGGCCGGGTTGAACCAGTCCTTGCCGCCGTTGCTGGCAACGCGGTAGTAGGTTTCGGCCACGACCATACCCTGGGTCAGCAGGTTCTTGAACGGCTCGTTCGAGGTGACCAGGCCTTCGTCACGCATCAGCTTGTGGAAGAAGCGCGCATACAGCAGGTGCAGGATGGCGTGTTCGATACCGCCGATGTACTGGTCGACCGGCAGCCAGTGGTTGGCTGCTTTCGGGTCGACCATGCCACCTTCGTAGTTCGGCGAGGCGTAGCGGGCGAAGTACCAGGACGACTCGACGAAGGTGTCCATGGTGTCGGTTTCGCGCTTGGCCGCAGCGCCGCATTTCGGGCAGCTGCACTCGTAGAATTCTGGCATGCGCGCCAGTGGCGAGCCGGCACCATCGGGCACCACGTTCTCCGGCAGGGTCACCGGCAGCTGGTCTTCTGGCACGGGTACGTCGCCGCAGGACGGGCAGTGGATGATCGGGATCGGGCAGCCCCAGTAGCGCTGGCGGCTGATACCCCAGTCGCGCAGGCGGAACTGGGTGCGCGATTTGCCCAGGTCCTTGCGGATCAGGGCTGCTTCGATGGCGTCGAAGGCGCCGGCAAAGTCCAGGCCGTCGAACTCGGCGGAGTTGATCAGTTGGCCGTGCTCGCCATAGGCGTCCTGCCACTCGTTGCCGACTTCATCGCCGGCGCTGGTGCGTACTACGGCCTTGACCGGCAGGTTGTACTTGTGGGCGAACTCGAAGTCGCGCTCGTCGTGAGCCGGCACCGCCATTACCGCGCCATCGCCATAGTGCATGAGCACGTAGTTGGCGACCCAGACCGGCAGCTTCTCGCCCGTCAGCGGGTGCTCCACCAGCAGGGAAGTGGCCATGCCCTTCTTCTCCTGGGTGGCCATGTCGGCTTCGGCAACGCTGCCGGCCTTGCATTCTTCGATGAACGCCTGCAGCGCCGGGTTGCCCTGGGCAGCCTGGGTGGCCAGCGGGTGCTCGGCGGCGACGGCGACGTAGGTGGCACCCATCAGCGTGTCGGGGCGGGTGGTGAAGACCTTGAGCGTGCCGGCGTGGCCGATGCTGGCCTGGTCGTAGGGGAACTGGACTTCCATGCCGCGTGACTTGCCGATCCAGTTGCGCTGCATGGTCTTGACCTGCTCAGGCCAGCCCGGCAGTTCGTCGAGGCTTTCCAGCAGCTCGTCGGCGTAGTCGGTGATGCGGAAGTAGTACATCGGGATTTCGCGCTTTTCGATCAGCGCGCCGGAACGCCAGCCGCGGCCGTCGATGACCTGCTCGTTGGCCAGTACGGTCTGGTCTGCCGGGTCCCAGTTCACGGTCCCGTTCTTGCGGTAGATGATGCCTTTCTCGAACAGGCGGGTGAACAGCCACTGCTCCCAACGGTAGTAGTCAGGCTTGCAGGTGGTCACTTCACGTGCCCAGTCGATGGCCAGGCCCAGGCTCTTGAGCTGGGTCTTCATGTACTCGATGTTTTCGTACGTCCACTTGGCCGGGGCGACGTTGTTCTTCATCGCCGCGTTTTCCGCGGGCATGCCGAAAGCGTCCCAGCCCATCGGCTGCAGCACGTTCTTGCCCAGCATGCGCTGGTAGCGGGCAATCACGTCACCGATGGTGTAGTTGCGCACGTGGCCCATGTGTAGCTTGCCGCTCGGGTACGGGAACATCGACAGGCAGTAGTAGGTGTCCTTGCCTGGCTGTTCGGTAACAGCGAACGATTGTTGCTCGTCCCAGAAGTTCTGGGCGGCGGCTTCGATATCACGGGGCGTGTATTGTTCGTGCATGGCTACTTTTTGCTGAGAGGGAAGAGACCTTGTTCCAGGCAGCGGAACCTCGCTGCGTCCGGCACTCCGGTGTCATTTAGAGTGAACGCCGTAGCATACAGCAGCGCTGCGTATCGTGGGAAACCTTCGTTGCGAATGGCCGCTGGTCGCTGCACCCGGCTGCTTTTTGCAACGACGCTAAGCTCTGGTGTGGGGGGAGATATTCTTATCTTCAATGAGGTGAACGGATGGGAGAGACGCAGCTACCCGCAATCAGACCGGAGCTTTACGAGCGCCTGATCGACCGGCTTGGCCTGGCACTCGAAAGCGCCAGGACCTCTGTGCGATTGCGCGACGAGATGCCAGCCGAGCTGGAGTTGCGTGGCCTCAGCCACGCAGAGTTCGAAGTGATCAAGGCCTACCTGGAAGCCCTTCCGGGGCGCCGTAATGCTGCTGTCGGCAGTTACCCACAAGCGGAGCCGGCATCAGCCAAGATTATCTGGCTCAAGGACCAGAAGCGCGCTGCCACTGCGGCCAGTTCCAGAACGCTGCGCCAGCGCTAGTCGTTCAGGGCGCCCGGCGCAGGCCATCGCGCCACGGTCATTCATCATTCATACAGCTTGCGATCGGCACTGGCCCTACCTTGTTGACCGGTGCCGATCCTTTTAGGCTGCACGCCTGCCAAGGAGGTGTAGCCGATGCCCATACGATTTTTCATCAAACAATGGCTGATGCCGCCGGGCATCTTGTTCCTGTTGCTGCTTGCCGCATGGTGGTGGCGTGCGCGCCGGCCACGGCTGGCGGCGCTGTGTTTTGGCGTGGGGCTGGGTGGCTTGTGGCTGATGAGCTTGCCGCTGGTGGTGCAGGAAACGGCCCGGGTGCTGGAGACCGAGCCGCCACTGGCCGTCAGCGACTGGGCGAGGCTGGCCAGCCGGGCAGATGCCATTGTGGTACTGGGCGCGGGGCGCGAACGGGGTGACCCCGCGTGGGGCGGTGGTGACCAGCCTACCGCCACGGCGCTGGAGCGCATGCGCTTTGCCGCGCGGCTGGCCAAGGCTTCGGGTTTGCCGGTGCTGACCAGTGGCGGGCTGCACTACGGCACGCCGCCGAGCGAGGCGCAGTTGATGGCTGATCGCCTGCGTGAGGATTTCGCGGTCGAGGTGAGGTGGCGCGAAGAGGCCAGCCGCACGACCTGGGAGAACGCCCAGCTGTCGGCCAAGGTGCTGCAGCCGCTGGGGATTCGCCGTGTGGTGGTGGTCACCCAGGCCTGGCACATGCAGCGCTCGCGCTGGAGCTTTGAACAGGCGGGGTTCGAGGTGGTGCCGGCGCCGGTGGGGTTCCTTGGGCGCGAGCATGCGCGGCCATTCGGCGGGTTGCTGCCGGAAAGCCGGGCGATGTGGCAGAGCGGGCAGTTGCTTAATGAGGTGGTGGGGCTGGTGGGGTACCGGGTGTTCTATTGAATTCAGGTTTGCGCGGTTCCTTGTAGGAGCGGCCTTGTGTCGCGATGGGCTGCGCAGCAGCCCCGGATCTCAGCTCTATCTCAAGATTGCCGGGGCTGCTTTGCAGCCCATCGCGACGCAAGGCCGCTCCTACAGGGACCGTGTAATGCCAGTTAGACGGTCTTGGCTATGCGCCCGGCCAGCAATGCCCAGCCCAGCAGCAGCACGCAGACAATCGCCAGCGGCCACGAACGCCATTGCAGGTAAGGCGTGAGCTGCTGCATCGGCACCACTTCGCCATACATTACCGCCTGCTGGAATTGTGGTACCTGCGTGGTGATACGGCCGAACGGGTCGATCAGCGCGGTCACACCATTGTTGGTGGCGCGGATCATCCAGCGGCCGGCTTCCAACGCACGCATCTGCGCCATCTGCAGGTGCTGCAGCGGGCCGATCGAGGTGCCGAACCAGGTGTCGTTGCTGATGGTCAGCAGCAGGTCGCTACGCGCTGCCAGCCCTGCAGCGAATTCCGGGTAGACCACTTCGTAGCAGATGTACGGGGCAATCTGGTAACCCTTGGCCTGCAGCAGTGGCTGGTCTTCCGGGCCGCGGGCAAAGTCCGACATGGGCAGGTTGAAGAACTCGATGGCGCCACGCAGCATGTCCTGCAGCGGCACATACTCGCCAAACGGCACCAGTTTCTGCTTGAGGTAGGTGCCATCGCCTTCGCCGGCCACCGTGATACCGTTGTAGTAGCGGCGCTGGTGGTGCACCTCTTCGCGTACCGGTACCCCGGTGATCAGCGCCGAATGCCGCTCGGCGGCAAAGCGGCCCATCACATCGATGTAGCCCTGGGCCTGGTCCTTGAGCACCGGTACCGCGGTTTCGGGCCACACCAGCAGGTCCACTGGCTTGGAACTGAAGCTCAGGTCACGGTACAGCGCCAGTTGTGCATCGATGTGCGCCGGGTCCCATTTCAGGTCCTGTTCGACGTTGCCCTGTATGGCCGCCACTTTCAGCGGGTCGCCAGCCGGCTTGGTCCAGGCATGGCCTTTGAGTGCCAGGCCCAGGGCCCAGGGCGCCAGCAACAGCACCGCGGCAATGGCCAGGAACGAAGGGCGCGCGCGCAGGCGGTGCAGGTTGCACAGCAGGGCGGCAGTGAGGGCCAGGGCGAATGAAACCAGCCATACGCCACCCAGCGGGGCAAGGCCTGCCAACGGCCCGTCGAGCTGGCTGTAACCGGCGTAGAGCCAGGGAAAACCGGTCAGGAACCAGCCGCGGAAAGCTTCCTGCAGCAGCCACAGGGCGGCGAAACACAAGGCGTCGGCCAGCGGCGCTTCGTTGCGCCGCAACCAGCGCGCCCACAACCAGGTGGGCAGGGCGAAGAACCACGCCAGGGCGGCAAAAAATGCCAACAACAGCACGATCGCCAGCAACGGCGAAGCGCCGCCGTAGGTGGTCATGCTGACGTAGATCCACCAGGTGCCCGCGCCGTACAGGCCAAACCCGAACCACCAGCCACGCCACATGGCCTGGCGCGGGCTGAGCTCGCGCAGGCCCAGGTAGAGCAGGGCAATCGATAGCAAGGCCAGCGGCCAGATATCGAACGGTGCCAGGGCCAGGAGGGTGGATGCGCCGGCCGCCAGGGCCAGCAGGTTACCGGGCCAGCCGGGGCGGGTGATCCAACGCATGTTTGTCCTTAACGGTTGATCGGGGTCAGGCGCAGCAAGTGTATCCGCCGGCTGTCGGCGTTGAGAATACGGAACTTGTAGGCGCCGATCTCGGTGGTTTCGTTACGCTTGGGCAGGTGGCCAAAGGCACTCATCACCAGGCCGCCGACGGTGTCGAACTCGTCATCGGAGAACTCGCTGTCGAAGAACTCGTTGAAGTTTTCGATCGGGGTCAGCGCCTTGACCAGGAAATCACCGCTGGGCAGCGGCTTGATGTAGCTGTCTTCCTCGACATCGTGCTCGTCCTCGATATCGCCAACGATCTGCTCCAGCACATCCTCGATGGTGACCAGGCCGGCCACGCCGCCATATTCGTCGATGACCACGGCCATGTGGTTGTGGTTGGCACGGAACTCGCGCAACAGCACGTTCAGGCGCTTGGACTCGGGCACGAAGGTGGCCGGGCGCAGCAGGTCCTTGATATTGAAGCTGTCGCCGTTCTCTTTGAGGATGAGCGGCAGCAGGTCCTTGGCGAGCAGGATCCCGAGCACATCGTCGTGGCTTTCGCCGATCACCGGGTAGCGCGAGTGCGCGGCGTCGATCACCGCCGGCAGGAATTCGCGCGGCGACTGGCTGGCCTTGATGCTGATCATCTGCGAGCGCGGGACCATGATGTCGCGCACCTGCAGGTCGGCGACCTGGATGGCGCCTTCGACAATGGTCAGCGCCTCGCTGTCCAGCAGTTTGTTCTGATGGGCTTCGCGCAGCAGCTCAAGCAGCTCCTGGCGGTTTTTCGGCTCATGGGCAAAAGCCTGGGTCAGTTTACCCAGCCAGGACTTCTGCCCGTTGCTCGATCGATCTTCGCTCATGGCGGTTCTCGTGATCCTTCGTGTATCAGTGTGTGAGGGTGTCGGTTTCATCATCGGCATAGGGGTCGGGGTGACCCAGTTCTGCCAGCAATTCTCGTTCCAGGCCTTCCATCTCCTCGGCTTCCTCATCGTCGATGTGGTCGTAGCCAAGCAGGTGCAGGCAGCCGTGGATGACCAGGTGGGCCCAATGCGCGTTCAGCGCCTTGCCTTGTTCGGCCGCTTCGCGCTCCACCACCGCCACGCAGATGACCAGGTCGCCCAGTAGCGGGATATCGAGCAGGTCATCGGGTACATCGGCAGGGAACGACAGCACGTTGGTCGCGTAGTCCTTGTGCCGGTAGGTGTGGTTCAGCTCACGGCCTTCGGCTTCGTCGACCAGGCGAATGGTCATTTCCGAGTCGGCGCTGCGCTGGCGCAAGGCCAGCTCACACCAACGGCGGAAGTCATCGTCGCTCGGGGCAGCGGCATCGGTGGCCCGTTGAATGTCGAGTTCAAGCATCTTTGCCGGGTGCCTCAGGCTTGGCCTGGCGGGCATCGAAGCGGTCATAGGCTTCGACGATACGCTGCACCAGTGGATGACGAACCACGTCTTTGGGCTGGAAGTGGGTGAAACTGATACCCGGCACGTCCCGCAATACTTCGATGACGTGTGCCAGGCCCGACTTGGTGCCACGGGGCAGGTCGACCTGGGTGATGTCGCCGGTGATCACCGCGGTAGAGCCGAAGCCGATGCGGGTCAGGAACATTTTCATCTGCTCGAGCGTGGTGTTCTGGCTTTCGTCGAGGATGATGAAGCTGTTGTTCAGGGTGCGGCCGCGCATGTACGCCAGCGGGGCGATCTCGATGACCTGGCGCTCGATCAGCTTGGCCACGTGCTCGAAGCCGAGCATTTCGTACAAGGCGTCATACAGCGGGCGCAGGTACGGGTCGATCTTCTGCGCCAGGTCGCCAGGCAGGAAGCCAAGCTTTTCGCCTGCCTCGACCGCCGGGCGTACCAGCAGGATACGGCGCACCTGCTCGCGCTCCAGTGCATCCACGGCGCAGGCCACTGCCAGGTACGTCTTGCCGGTACCGGCCGGGCCGATGCCGAAGTTGATGTCGTTGGCGAGGATTTCCTTGACGTAGCGCTGCTGGTTCAGACCGCGCGGGCGAATATTGCCCTTGCGGGTGCGCAGCGACACGCTGACTTCGTTGACGGCCGGGTTGTCGATGTGCTCGACGGCCGACTCCTGCAGGTACAGGTGCACGGTTTCCGGCGACAGGTCAGTGGCCTTGGTCTCACGGTAGAGACGGCGCAGCAGCTGTTCGGCCGCAGAGGTTGTCTTGGGTTCGCCGATCAGTTCGAACTGATTGCCACGGTTGCGTATTTCGATGGCCAGGCGCTGTTCGATCAGGCGCAGGTGCTCGTCGAACTGGCCGCACAAGTTGGCGAAACGGTTGGCCTCGAATGGTTCGAGGATGAAACGATGGGGTTCTATGGGTGCGTTCAAGGTCGTTTTTAGCCGCTCGACGGCAATGGAGTTGAACTCAAGAATAACCCTTGAATGGCAGTGGCGAAAGCACTGAAACGATCAAGGGTATGTTCGCCCTGCACCGGGCGCGTGTACCCATGCTGGCGTACTGGCGGTCAGGGCAACGGCGAGAACGGCGTGCGCCCTTCGGCGTTCTGCAGTTCCAGCAGGTATTTGCGGAAAATCTGGCCGAGCACCTGGGTGGCATGCTCCAGGTCGTCGCGAGGCATTTGCTCGGTGACTTCGTCGGCCATGTCCAGCGCGTCTTCGGCACCGTTGACCGCGGCCATTTTCAGCAGGATGTACGCCTGCACATTGTTGGCCTTGACCCCTTCGCCATGGAAGAACATGGCCCCCAGGCGATACTGGGCATCGGCCTGGCCTTGCAGCGAGGCTTTCTGGAACCAGTCTAGGGCTTTGTCCAGGTTCTTGGGGGTTTGCGTGTAGTAGTACTCGCCCAGTTCGAACTGCGCCTGGGCGTCCCCCGCGCTGGCGGTCTGCTCGCAGGCCTTGAGGGCGTTTGCCAGGTCTTCAGGCTGAACGTTCAAGGTGCAGCGCCCCGTTGCCGGAATGAGCAACGAGTTACCGCCCTCCGCCAGGGCCAGCAGGGGCTGAAGAAGCAACAGGCAGCCCAGGGTCAGGGCGCGGCCGGTGCGGTTCATGGGGATCGACTTACCTCTGCAAAGCTGCGGCCAATGTCTCTGGTGGCACATTATGGGATAAGCAGCGCCAACCTTACAAAGTTTTACTCGAATTTCTGCTTGGTTGGGGAAGTCAGCTGATTGTGCATGAATAATTGTTGCCTGTACCGGCCTCTTTGCGGGTGAGCCCGCGAAGATCCCGGTACAGGCAAAGCATCACTTCAGGGCAGCAAACGCCTTTTCAGCCGCATCCAGGGTGATCTGCAACTCCTTGTCGCCATGGGCGATGGAGGTGAAGCCTGCCTCGAACGCGCTCGGTGCCAGGTACACGCCACCGTCGAGCATCAGGTGGAAGAAGCGCTTGAAGCGCTCGGCATCGCTGGCCATCACGTCATCGAAGGTGACGATATCGTCGGCACCGCTGAAGTACAGGCCGAACATGGCACCGGCCTGGGTGGTGACGAACGGCACCCCGGCGGCATCGGCGCGCTGTTGCAGGCCGTCGAGCATGCGGCTGGTGTAGTCGGTCAGCTCGGCGTGGAAGCCGGGGCGGCTGATCAGCTTCAGGGTGGTCAGGCCGGCGGCCATGGCCAGCGGGTTACCCGACAGGGTGCCGGCCTGGTAGACCGGGCCCAGCGGGGCGATGCAGCCCATGATTTCACGCTTGCCGCCGAAGCAGCCGACCGGCATGCCGCCGCCGACGATCTTGCCGAAGGTGGACAGGTCCGGGGTGATGCCGTAATGGCCCTGGGCGCCACCCAGGGAAACGCGGAAGCCAGTCATCACTTCGTCGAAGATCAGCACCACGCCATGCTTGTCGCACTGCTCGCGCAGCCCTTCGAGGAAGCCCGGGGCCGGTGGCACGCAGTTCATGTTGCCGGCCACTGGCTCGACAATGATGCAGGCCACGGTCTGGCCAACTTCGGCCAGGGTCTTCTCGACGGCAGCGATGTCGTTGAACGGCAGGGTCAGGGTGTGCTTGGCGAAGTCGGCTGGCACGCCCGCCGAGCTGGGGACGCCCTGGGTCAGCAGGCCGGAGCCGGCTTTTACCAGCAGGCTGTCCGAGTGGCCGTGGTAGCAGCCTTCGAACTTGATGATGGCATCGCGGCCGGTGTAGCCACGGGCCAGGCGGATGGCGCTCATGGTGGCTTCGGTGCCCGAGCTGACCATGCGCACCATTTCCATCGACGGCACGATCGAGCAGACCAGGTCGGCCATTTCGGTTTCCATGGCCGTTGGCGCACCGTAGGACAGCCCGTGCTGCAGCTGCCTGCGCACCGACTCCAGCACCTCGGGGTGGCCGTGGCCGAGGATCATCGGGCCCCAGGAGCCGACGTAATCGACATAGCGCTTGTCGTCCTCGTCAACGACGTAGGCGCCCTCGGCATGCTTGAAGAACAGCGGCGTACCGCCAACGCTCTTGAAAGCGCGGACCGGCGAGTTGACGCCGCCGGGGATGTGCTTCTGGGCTTGGGCGAACAGGGCTTCGGAACGGGACATGGGAATCTCTCGAATCAGGATGCGAACAAGGCGTTGAAGGCGCGGGCGCGGCGGGTAACTTCCTGCGCGCTGTCGGCACCGAACAGGCCGTGGATCACCGCCAGCAGGTCGGCGCCATGGGCGACCAGCGGGGCGGCGTTGTCGAGGGTAATGCCGCCGATCACCGCGATCGGCAGCTTTACCTGGGCGCGAGCCTGCTCCAGCAGGTCGGTACTGGCGGCAGGCGCGCCGGGCTTGGTCACGGAGTTGAAGAAGCGGCCGAAGGCCACGTAGCTGGCACCTTCCTCGGCGGCCTGGGCGGCCAGCGCGAGGCTGGCGTGGCAGGTGGAACCGATGATCGCCTGGCGGCCGAGCAGGGCCCGGGCCGGGGTCAGCGGGCCGTCGGTCTGGCCCAGGTGCACGCCGACGCCCAGGCGCGCGGCCAGTTCGGCGTCGTCGTTGATCAGCAGCCGCGTGCCATAGCGCTCGCACAGCTTCATCAGCGCTTCGGCTTCACGCAGCCGGCGTGCTGCGTCGTCGCTTTTGTCGCGGTATTGCAGCAGGCACACGCCGCCTTCCAGCGCCGCTTCGACATAAGACAGGAAACGGCTGGCAAGCAGTTGACTGTCGGTAATGGCATACAGGCCACGTAGCTTCATGGAAAGCCTCGCTTCAAGCGCAGAAGTCCAGGGGCAGGCGGCGCGGCACGTACTGGCCTTTGCCCAGCTGCTCGGCGTCACGCAGGGTGCGCCAGGTGTAGTCGAGGGCGCTGCGTACGGCACTTTCCAGCTGCTCGCCCAGGGCCAGGCGGCCGGCCAGGGCGCTGGCCAGGGTGCAGCCCGAGCCATGGTAGCTGCCTGGCAGGCGCTGGCAGGTCCAGGTGTATTGCTGGCCGTTCTGGGTGTACAGGCGGTTGTGGATTTCGTCTTCGTCGCCGTGCCCGCCGGTAATCAGCAGGTGCTTGCAGAACGGCAAGAGCTTCTCGGCACACGCGTCGGCGCTGCCCTCGGGCAGTTCGGCGAGAATGCGTGCTTCAGGCAGGTTCGGCGTGGCGATGGTCGCCAGCGGCAGCAGGCGTTCGCGCAGGGCATAGCCTACTTCATCCTTGCCCAGGCGGCCGCCGCCGCCGGCGCGCAGCACCGGGTCGCAGACCAGCGGCAGGTGCGGGTGGGCGGCCAGCAGCTCGGCCACGGTGTCGACCATGTCGATCGAGCCAAGCATGCCCAGCTTGACCGCGGCAACCGTGGAGTCGGCCAGTACGGCGTTAGCCTGGGCCAGCACCCACTCGCGGTCGAGTACCCGGAAGTCGGAAACATTGACGGTATCCTGCACGGTCAGGGCAGTCACGGCGGGTGCAGCGTGACAGCCTTGGGCGAGCAGGGCTTCGATATCTGCCTGCAGGCCGGCGCCGCCACTTGGGTCGTGGCCGGAGAGACAGAGGACAACGGGGCGGGAGCTGTAGGTATTCATGGTCGGCGAGCTTACCACCAAACCTGTTTGGGAGAATCGTCCGACAAACCGGATTTACTGATCGAATGGTCAGCTTATGGTTGTCATCTTCCCTCAAACTATTGATTTAGAAGCCTTTGTTCGCGTTTTGGCATGGCCGATTGCCAGCGGTTACAGCTATGCTAGAGTGCTTGGATAACTCGACAAACGGACTCTGCTGGATCACGTCGTCTCAAACGGATGGGAGGCAACCGCGACGCGACTGCACAGACCAGGCTGGGGCTGTATGCGCTATTTGCTGATTGTGCTTCTGGGGATGCTGCCCGTGCTGGCCGGCGCAGTCGATTTCGACGAGGCTACCCGGCACCTGCCGCTGGGCAAGGTCATGCAGGTTTATGAGGACCCGGATGGCAGTAGCAGCATCGCCCAAGTCAGCGCCCCGGACTTCGCCAGATACTTCCGCCCCCACCCAGATGAGGTGCTGAACGCCGGTTATTCCACTTCGGTGTTCTGGCTCAAGGTCGAGTTGCGCCCGGTTGCGGCGCCCGGTGCTGCGCCCCGGCAGTGGCTGCTGGAACTGGCCTACCCGCCCCTGGATCATCTGGAGCTGTACCTGGCCGATGGCAATGGCGGCTACCGCCTGGCCCAGCGCACCGGCGATGCCTTGCCCTACGACAGCCGGCAGGTGCGCCAGAGCAATTATCTGTTCGAGCTGCCGCTGCCGCCTGGCCAGGTGACTACCGCTTACCTGCGGCTGCATAGCCAGGGCTCGGTGCAGGCGCCGCTGGCGCTATGGGCCCCCGAGGCCTACATCGAGGCGCAACCGACCCGCCTGTATGTGCTGGGCATGATTTATGGCGTGCTGCTGGTGATGCTGGTGTACAACCTGTTCATCTACCTCAGCGTGCGCGACGTCAGCTACCTCTACTACATCCTCTATATCGCCTCGTTCGGCCTTTACCAGGTGTCGGTGAATGGCGCCGGTGTAGCCTACTTCTGGCCGGACAGCCCATGGTGGGCGAATGCCGCGACACCGCTGAGCATCGGTGCTGCCGCGCTGTTCGCCTGCCAGTTCGCCCGCCACTTCCTGCAGCTTGGCAGTATCAGCCGGGGCTTCGATCGGCTATTGCAGCTGTTGATGCTGGGGGGCGTGGCGGTCATGGTGCTGGCCGTGAGCACGGCCTATGGGGTGGCGCTGCGCATGGCCACCCTGCTGGCGCTGCTGTTCACCGTCAGTGTGTTCAGCGCCGGGCTGTATGCCTGGTGGCGCGGGTTGCGCCTGGCGCGTTGGTTCATCATTGCCTGGACGGCGTTCCTGCTCGGTGGCCTGGTCAACACCCTGATGGTGCTGGGCTACCTGCCGAACGTGTTCATCACCATGTATGCCAGCCAGCTGGGTTCGGCACTGGAGGTGGCACTGTTGTCGCTGGCGCTGGCCGACCGCATCAACATCCTGCGCGAGCAGCAGGCGCAGGCCTTGCGTGAAACCGGTCGTACGCTGGAACAATTGAACCTGCAGTTGGCCAGGAGCAACCGGTTGAAAGACGAATTTCTGGCCAGTGTGACCCATGAACTGCGCACGCCGATGAACGGGGTGATTGGCTCGCTGGAGTTGATGCATACCTTGCCGATGGAAGGCGAGATGGCCCAGTACCACCGTACAGCGGTCGGTTCGGCGCAAGGCATGATGGACATGGTCGATGCCATTCTTACGCTGTCCGAGCTGCAAGCGGGGCGCCTGCGGGCGCAGCCGGCGCCGTTCAGCCTGCGTACTTTGTTGCAGAGCCTGCGCGCCGGTTATGCCGGCCAGGCATTGGCCAAGGGCCTGTACCTGAGCCTGGATATCCCGGCCGATTTGCCGGATGGGTTACTGGGTGACGGGCCCAAGCTGGCGCGTTGCCTGGGGTGCCTGGTGGATAACGGGTTGAAGTTCACCCATCAGGGCGGCGTGGTGATCCAGGTGCGCGGGCGCCGGGTGGGGCCGGATGACATGGCGCTGACCTTCACTGTCAGCGACAGCGGTATCGGCTTCGATGACCTGGACCAGGCGACGTTGTATCAGCGGTTCTTCCAGGTAGATGGCTCGATGACCCGCCGCTATGGCGGGTTGGGGATCGGGCTGTCGATCTGCCGGCAGATGGGCGAGTTGCTGGGTGCGCGGTTGGCGCATGAGTCGACGCGCGGGTTGGGGAGCCGGTTTGAGTTGAGTTTGAATATGGCGGTTTCGCAGGGGCAGGTGCCGGTGGGTATCTTGCAGAAGCGTCGTTCGGTTTGAGGGGGGGGGCGGCGCTCGATCTGGCAGGCGCTGAATGTGTCGAGGCGAACGCTTCGGCGCTCGACCTCACCCGCGCCGCAGATCTTATGGCGAACACCTGCCAGCCCAGATGCAGGCTCAAGACATGCATCTGCAACCCATGCCTCCACCACCACACCTTTAGTCACGAATGCCACTTTGCCAACCCCGCAGGCAGTGCTTCACTGGGTTTTTCAAGCCTACCCGGATCCAGGAGCCCCCGATGAACCTGCACCAGTACGCTGAAACCCACGAAGTTACCAACCAGCCACCGTCCCTAGACGGTGCCAACCTTTACCGCCTCGACCTGCCACTCCAGGAGTGGTCGCGGCGTTTCGGCGCGGGCTGGGCCGAGTCGCGGATCGATGCCTACGGCGCCCTGGCCGGGGGGCCGCTGATGCAGGCTGGCTTTCTGGCCAACGCCCACAAACCCGAATTCAGCAGCCACGACCGCTACGGCCATCGCATCGACCTGGTCGAGTTCCATCCGGCCTATCACGAACTGATGCGCACCGCCGTCGAACATGGCCTGCCGTCGCTGCCATGGGCCGAACCCCGCCCCGGCGCACATGTGGCAAGGGCTTCGATGACCTACCTGCACAGCCAGGCCGAAGCCGGCAGCGGCTGCCCGTTGACCATGACTTTTGCCGCCGTGCCAGCCCTGCGCTTGCAACCCGAGCTGGCCGAGTATTGGCTGCCGAAGATCCTCGCCTGCGAGTATGACCCGCGCAATGTCGGCGACCGGCACAAGGCCGGGGTCATCCTGGGAATGGCGATGACCGAAAAACAGGGCGGCACCGATGTGCGGGCCAACACCACCCGGGCCTACTCGGTCGGGGCGCCGGGCCCGGGTCAGGCCTACGAGCTGGTCGGCCACAAGTGGTTCTGTTCGGCGCCGATGTGCGATGCCTTCCTTACCCTGGCACAAACCGAAAAGGGGCTGAGTTGTTTCCTGCTGCCGCGCCACCGCCCGGATGACAGCCGCAACCAGTTCTATATCCAGCGCCTGAAGAACAAGCTCGGCAACAGCTCGAACGCCTCCAGCGAGGTGGAGTTTCGCGGGGCGTTGGCGTGGATGATCGGCGAAGAAGGGCGCGGTGTGCCGACCATTATCGAAATGGTCGCCATGACCCGCTTCGATTGCATGGTCGGCTCCAGTGCGCTGATGCGCCAGGCGCTGACCCAGGCTACCCACCACTGCGCGTACCGCAAGGTCGGTGGGCGCGTGTTGAATGAGCAGCCGCTGATGCAGAACGTGCTTGCCGACCTTGCCTTGGAGAGCGAGGCTGCGCTCGCCCTCAGCCTGCGCATGGGGCAGGCGCTGGAGCAGCTCGAAGACCCGCAGCAGGCGCACTTCGCCCGCCTGGTGACGGCAGTGGGCAAGTACTGGATCTGCAAGCGTGCGCCGGCCATGATCAACGAAGCCGCCGAATGCCTGGGCGGTGCCGGTTATGTGGAAGACAGCATCCTGCCCCGGCTGTACCGCGAAGCACCGGTGAACTCGACGTGGGAAGGCTCGGGCAATGTGCAGTGCCTGGATGTGCTGCGGGCCCTTTCCAAGGAACCGGGGGTGCTCGATGCCTTGTTCGCCGAGCTGGGCGATGGGCATGGCGACCCACGTTTGGCGGCGCATATCGGCAACCTCAAGGGGGCGTTTGCCGATACTGGCGACATGCAGTACCGCGCGCGGCAGTTGACCGAGGATATTGCCTTGGCGTTGCAGGCCAAGCTGTTGCTGGAGGCGGGCAATGCGTTGGTGAGTGATGCGTTCATTGGCAGCCGGTTGGCGGGTGGCGGCCGGGTGTATGGGGCGTTGCCGCGCGGTGTGGATGTGCAGGCATTGGTGGCGCGGGCGACGCCAGCCTGGGCGAATTGATTCGGCTTGTTCGCGGGCATGCCCGCCCCCAAGATCTTCATGGATGTCCCGGGCGGTGCCGTACCTGTGGGAGCGGGCGCGCCCGCGAAGAATCCAGCACCGATCAATGGGGATGTATTTAGCCAAGAAGGCAGGCAAGATGGTTCACATGCATGTCCAGACAGGAAGCACAGTGTGAGCCACGCTTTTGTAGTCGTTGATACCCCCGAACAGGCCGTCGATCGTCTGGCGGCCCTGCATGAACAAGCCACCGGTGCCCTAAGCCTTGCGCTCAAGCGTTATCTGAAAGACCGCACCGAACCCGACGCCGAGCAGCGCGATCTGTTCCGCTACCCGGCCCTGCGCCTGACCTACTACAGCCATGGCGAAGTCGCCGCTACCACGCGCGCCTATGCCAAAGTGCAGGTGGCCGGCACCTACAGCGTCACTGTCACCCAGCCCGCGGCGTTCCGTGGTTATCTGCTGGAGCAGCTGCGCCCGCTGATGCACGACTACACCGTTACCGTAGAAGTGGGCGTCAGCGAACAGAATATCCCTTACCCCTATGTGGTCGACCAGGGTGACGAACTGGCCGGCAGCGGCATCACCGCCGCGCAGTTGGCGCGGGTGTTCCCCAGCACCGACCTGTCGGCCGCCACCGACAATATCGCCGACGGCCTGTACGACTGGGATCATGCCGACGTGTTGCCGCTGGCACTGTTCGATGCCGCACGCGTCGACTTCTCGCTGCGCCGCCTGGTGCATTACACCGGCAGCGACTGGCGCCACATGCAGCCGTGGATCCTGCTGACCAACTACCACCGCTATGTCGACCAGTTCATCAGCCATGGCTTGGAGCAGTTGCGTGACGACCCGCGTTTCGTGCGCATGGTGCTGCCGGGCAACGTGGCCATCGAAAAGGGCATGGACCATGGCGAAGCCCAGGCGCTGGTTGCCAGCGTGGTCTGGCACCGTTACCAGATGCCGGCCTACCACCTGATCGCCGCCGACGGTGACGGCATCACCCTGGTCAACATCGGCGTCGGCCCGTCGAATGCGAAGAACATCACCGACCATCTGGCGGTGCTGCGCCCGCATTGCTGGTTGATGATTGGCCACTGCGGCGGCTTGCGCCAGTCGCAGACCATTGGCGACTATGTTCTGGCACACGCCTACATGCGCCGCGACGGCATTCTCGACCGCGTGGTGCCGCCGAACATTCCGATCCCGGCGCTGGCCGAAGTGCAGTTGGCGCTGCAGGAAGCGGCTGCGCAAGTGACCGGAGAGCGTGGCGAACAGTTGAAGAAGCGCCTGCGCACCGGCACCGTGCTGACCTACGATGACCGTAACTGGGAGCTGCGCTGGGCCCAGGAGCGGCCGCTGATCAACCTCTCACGTGCCGTGGCGGTGGACATGGAAAGCGGCACCATTGCCGCCCAGGGCTACCGCTTGCGGGTACCGTACGGCACCTTGCTGTGCGTGTCCGACAAGCCACTGCACAGCGAGATCAAGCTGCCAGGTTCGGCCAACGCCTTCTATAACCGGGCGGTCAGCCAGCACCTGAAGATCGGCATTGCTGCCCTCGACCTGCTGCGCACCGAGCTCAACTCGTTGCACTCGCGTAAACTGCGCAGCTTCGATGAGCCGCCGTTCCGCTGAGGATCCATGTCACTGCCACCCCGTAACAAGCCGCGCCGCCCCCAGGCGCGGCCTGCCGCCGGCCCGCGTCGCCAGGCCAAAGCGCCGCCGGCCGAGCCCCGCCTGATCCTGTTCAACAAACCGTTCGACGTGCTGACCCAGTTCAGTGACGGCGAAGGGCGGGCGACGCTCAAGGACTTCATCGATATCCCGGGCGTATACCCGGCCGGGCGGCTGGACCGTGACAGTGAAGGCTTGCTATTGCTGACCAACGATGGCGGGCTACAAGCGCGGATTGCCGACCCTAAGCACAAGCTGGCCAAGACCTACTGGGTGCAGGTGGAAGGTGAGCCGAGCGACGAGCAGTTGCAGCGTTTGCGTGACGGCGTGGAGCTGAACGATGGGCCGACCTTGCCGGCCGAGGCGCGGCGCCTGGCCGAGCCCGCGTTGTGGCCGCGCAACCCGCCGGTGCGTTTTCGCAAGAGCGTGCCGACCAGCTGGCTGGAGCTGGTGATTCGTGAAGGGCGTAACCGCCAGGTGCGGCGCATGACGGCAGCGGTGGGGTTGCCGACCTTGCGCCTGGTGCGGGTACGCATTGGTGACTGGGCGCTCGACGGGTTGGAGCAGGGGTGCTGGCGCGAGGTTCCGGCAAAATTGCAGCGCTAGTGGAGGCCGCTTTGCGGCCCATCGCGACACAAGGCCGCTCCTACAGAACCGCGCAAACCCATGCCTTGGGTCGCGACCTCTGCATTCCCAAGGCCTAAACCCCTTCAAGAAACCCCACCACCACGCTCTTGATGATAAAGGCCAGCACCCCCAGCCCCAGCACGAAGAACAGGATCAGCGTACCGAACTTGCCCGCCTTGGACTTTTTCGCCAGGTCCCAGACGATGAAACCCATGAAACCGATCAGCACGGTGACCAGGATGATCATCATCCACTCTTCGAATACGGCGGGATCCATCGGTGTTCTCCAGGCAGTTTGAGCGCTCGAGTATACGCCCGCAGGCGCGGGCAATTACCGAAGGTGGGTCAATGGCAGCTCGGTGCTGGCCAGCACCTGGTTCAGCACGAAACTCGAACGCACGCTGGTGACGCCTTCGATGCGGGTCAGGCTGCCGAGCAGCAGTTTCTGGTAGTGGTCCATGTCGGGCACCACCACCTTCAACTGGTAGTCGGCATCCATACCGGTGACCAGGCTGCATTCCAGTACCTGTGGCAGGTTGCGGATAGCGGCCTCGAAGGTCTCGAAGCGCTCCGGCGTGTGCCGGTCCATGCCGATCAGCACGTAGGCGGTCAGGCTCAGGCCCAGCTTTTTGCGATCGAGCAGGGCGACCTGGCGGGAGATGTAGCCGTCGTCCTCCAGCTGCTTGACCCGACGCGAGCATGGCGAAGGCGACAAGCCGATGCGCTCGGCCAGTTCCTGGTTGGAAATGCGCGCATCGCGCTGCAATTCGGCGAGGATGCTCAGGTCATAGCGGTCGAGTTTGCTCATGGCATTTGCCTTTTCTGTTCGGATTGCGGCGAATTATCATTCCAGGGTGAAAAATTGCGCAAGTAATATTTATATGAGCAATCTTCGCAATCCGCTGCCGCCAGCTGTCCGGTATCTTTATCAACAGAATCACTGCCCGGACATCAGTCCACGGCGACGCGCCCTAGGCGGGCGGTCGCGGCCAGCCATCCAACCGGATCCGCAGGCCCCCGGGCTACACAGCTTCCAGAAGACGCTGTGAGGTGAGCCGGTGCCACAAGTGCCGAGCACGGACGACAATTCCTGAAGGGAGGCCCTGCGGCCTCCCTTTTTTCATGTCGGTAATTTTAATTGGCCGGCCTGAAGAGCACGGTAGACTGGCTGCCTGCTGCAGTTTACCTACCGAGAGGAATACCATGACGTCGCGCATCTGGCAGTTGGCAGGTGTTGGTTTGCTGGGGTTGGGCATCAGCCTTGGGGCGCTGGCCGAAGGGCCCGGCGACCCTGGGCCCGGTCGGCCGCTGAACGCCCGCGACGAAGTACGCCAGACCCAGCCGCCCCGTCAGGGCTACTACCAGGATATTCCCCGCCGCCATGGCGATGAGCATTGCTGGCAAGCCGGGGGGCCGGGGCCAAGGCCCGGTGGCGACTGGCAGGGGCGCCCGGACGGCCATGGCAATGGCTGGGGGCCGGGGCCGCAGTACCGCCCTGGGCACACGGTCGATCGTTTCCCTGACCGCTACTGGAAAGTGCCCTATCGCGGCCGTGACTACTTCTACTCCGGCGGTTACTGGTACCGCCCGCATGGCGGCAATTACATCGTGGTAACCCCGCCTTACGGGGTGCGGGTCAATTACCTGCCGCCGTATGCACGGGAAGTGTGGGTGGGTGGGGCGTTGTTCTTCCTGGTTGCCGATACCTACTACCAGTACCTGGAAGACAGCCAGGAATATGTGGTGGTCAACCCGCCGCCACCCGCGCCGCCACCCGCGCCGCCACCGCCGGTTGCGGGCGGCTATGACGTGATGGCGTACCCGATGTATGGCCAAGGCCCGGAGCAGCAGGAGCAGGACCGTTACCAGTGCCACCGCTGGGCGGTCAGCCAGTCAGGCTTCGACCCCGCCACCGCGACTTACGCGCCGCCGCCGAATGTGCTCAGCAATTACCAACGCGCACTGGGGGCCTGCTTCAGCGGCCGAGGGTACAGCGTCAACTGACCCACGCGCAGGTTCAGACCGGGTCGGCATGCACCATCACATCCGCTTGCGGATAACGCTGGCGGATCACCCGCGAGGCCTCCACGCACAGCTCATGGGCATCATGCAGCGGCAACTGCCCGGGCAAATCCAGGTGCAGTTGTACGAACCACTGGTTGCCCGACAGCCGCGTACGCAGGTCGTGCACGCCTTTGACCCCGGGAATGGCCAACACCAGCGCGGCCATTTCCTCGCCCACATCGCCGGGCAGCTCCTTGTCCATCAGGATGGCGATACTCTCGCGCGCGATCTGCAGCGCGCTCCACAGGATGTAGAGGGCAATGCCCAGGCCGAACAGCGCATCCAGCTGCGGCCAGCCGAAACGGGCCAGTAACAGCGCCAGCAGGATGCTGCTATTGAGCAGCAGGTCCGAACGGTAGTGCAGCGAGTCGGCGCGGATCGCCGTGGAGCCGGTCAGGCGGATGACCTTGTACTGGAAGGCCAGCAGGGCGACTGTCAGCACCAGTGACAGCAGCATCACTGCGATACCGATGCTGGTATCACCCAAGGGTTGTGGCGTATGCAGGCGCTCGACCGCCTGCACGCCGATCAATACGGCACTGACGCCGATGAACAGCGCCTGCGCCATGCCGGCCAGGGCTTCGGCTTTGCCATGCCCGAAGCGGTGGTCGTCATCAGCCGGGCGCAGGGCGTAGTGCACGGCCAGCAGGTTGAGGAACGAGGCGACGGCGTCCAGTGCCGAGTCGGTGAGCCCGGCCAGCAGGCTGACCGAGCCGCTCAGCCACCAGGCCAGCGCCTTGCTCACTACCAGGATGCCGGCCACCGCCAGCGAGGCGCGGGTGGCCAGGCGCAACAGGCGCTGGTGTTCAGCCGGGGTGGTTATCATCCGTGGTCAGGTCCTTGTGGTTCAGGCTGCTGGCACCAAGCCAAGGCTGGCCAATTGCTCGACACTGCCGCGGTGCTGGATAAGCCGCGGGTCGTCAAGCGGCAGGCGCTGGCCCAGTTCGGTTTCAAGAATGGCCTGCAGCTTCAGGTTGTCGACCTTGCCATCCGGGCTGACCGCCTGTTGCAGTTTTGCCGGGTCGACCTGGGCGGTGTGGCCCCCTGGGTAGTAGATGGCGCCGGTGGCGAAGTCGATGCCGAAGGCGATCAGCCCGGGGATCACGTAGAAGAGGATGCCGATAGCGTCCATGGCGGCAACCACCGGGTCGATCTTGCCACCGATCTGGCCGCGACGGTCCGGGTAGAAAATGGTGCCGCAGGCGGTCAGTTGGGTCAGCAGGGTAACCACGAGTGCGCCACCGATGGCGCGGGTTGGGATGCGCATGACAATCTCCGAAAGGGTATTCAGCAGGGCAAGCGAAGCGCCTGAGCCTGATGCTAAGACCATGATAGGGCAGGCTGGGTTCGCCGTTATACTCGCCAGACTGTTCGAGGACCACCATGATTTCATTACCCATTGATGCGGCCTTGCCCGCTTTGCGCCAAGCCTTGCAAACCCGCGACGAAGCGGTGCTCGAGGCGCCCCCGGGGGCGGGCAAGACCACCCGTGTGCCGCTGGCGTTGTTGCACGAGCCATGGCTGGCCGGGCAGACCATCCTCATGCTGGAACCCCAGCGCCTGGACGCCCGCGCGGCGGCCGAGCGGCTGGCCAGTGAGCTGGGTGAGCAGGTTGGGCAAACCGTGGGCTACCGCATCCGCCTGGACAGCAAGGTAGGCCCCGGCACCCGTATCGAAGTGGTCACCGAAGGTATTCTTACCCGCCGCCTGCAAGCCGACCCGGGACTGGAAGGGGTGGGCTTGCTGATTTTCGACGAATACCACGTTTTGCCACAATCCCCGGAAACGCATATTTCTTGTCAAACCAAGATTTGAGCCTTGCTGCCCTTTCTTTGCTCTGCTCCTCATCGAGCACCTAAGTGGTGTATCAGGTGATGCAGTCAAGCTGAGCCCGACCCTGCAGCTTTTCCATTCCAGACCAACCCTCGGCGAGGGTCTTTAATCCCACCTCCGGTAGGTGCCACGGGAGGTTCTTCATTGCCGCACGAGCGCTGCTCCGCTCCAGCAACCTCTCACGAAGCCAATGCCTAGCCAGCCTTCATCCCATGGAATAGCAATGAGGTGATTCGCCGGACATTGCTGTTGTGTTCCTCGCGATCTGGATCCGTCGCTTTGACTAGCCTCATCAGCTGGACATGGGAATAGTCGTTCAAGAGGAACGCGGCCAACTCGACGTCCAGATCCGCCCTGAGCTTGCCTGCCTCCTGAAGCGCCCTGAGCACATTTGCAATCTCTCCCTGCAGCTTGTGGTTCATTTGATGGTACGAGTCAGGCAGCCCGACTCCACCGCTCAGCACCAGTGGCAGCAGCTCAGCCCAAATGGGGGCAGGTAAGACTTTGAGGCTGTAGCTGATCAGAAGCGATTCCAGGTGGCACAGCAGATCCACCGGGTCTTCGAACTGGTGCATGACCTCCCGCAGGTCGAGCACTGCGCGCTGATCAGCCTCCTGAAGCAACCCCAGCAGGATCTCCTGCTTGCTCGGGTAGTACTTGAAAACGGTAGGTGACGACACCCCGGCGAGCTTCGCTATCTGGTCAATAGACGTCTGCGCATACCCCTGGTCTCTGAACAATTCGATGGCCGCCTCGGAGATGGCCTGGCGGCGCAGCTCCATCTGTCGTTCACGTAATCCACTCACTTGCGCTATCCGGTTGTCCACAGTCGAATGCAGCCTACCAGAAAAGGTGATCCCAATAAAATGTTTTAGTTGACTAAAGTTTTTGTTCGTAATAAATCTTTAGGGCATCTGCACGAACCGCAGAGTCATTTTTCGGGACAGCGTCATGAACGATAACAAGATTGATCATCTGGCCGAGCAGTACCGTAAGGCCAAGCAAGCGGTCATCAGCGGTGGACTTTCAGTCTCTCTGATGCAAGGGTTCCCAGCCACTCCAGATGCCCGGGTGACCTGGGATAACTGGATGCGTCCACCCTACAACCGCTGGGCTTTCAGAAATCTTGCACGCCTGCGCCCAACCATCGATGTCAAAGCTGGGAACGGTGCTCCCAGTGAGTGGAAATGTGCTCCCGGATCACTGGGTCGCTTGGCGTTCGAAAGCGTGATCGGCGAGTCGGTGACGGTTGCTGAGCACCTGCAGGCGAGCAAAACTGACGCCTTCATCGTGGTGCGTAACGGCGAGGTTATGCACGAGGAGTACTTCAATGGTCAGCAGCGCAGCGACCGGCACATCATGTTCTCCGTTACCAAATCGTTGATCGGCATGATCGGTGAAGACTTAGTGTCGTCGGGCATTTTGAACCCGGAGGCTCTGGCCAAGACCTATGTTCCTGAGTTTGGCGACGGTGCCTTCGCAGACGCAACCGTGCAGCAACTGTTCGACATGGCGGTAGGCATCGACTACAGCGAGGTCTATGACGATCCTGCTTCGGAAAGCTCTCAATATGGCTACGCCTGCGGATTTCAGCCGGCGCCGACTGAGTTTTCGCGCTATGAGTCGCTGTACCAGTACATCCCCTCGTTGCGAAAATTGGGTGAGCACGGTGGGTTTTTCCACTACGTGACTGCAACGACTGAGGCGTTAGCGTGGGTGATGGAGCGAGCAAGCGGTCTGTCTTGTTCGGAGCATCTTGAGCGCGTATGGGGCAAGCTCAGCTGCGAGCGCGATGGCTATTTTATGGCTGACCCTTGGGGGCGCAGTGTGGCTGGTGCCGGCTTCAACGCGACCTTGCGTGACATGGCCCGCTTTGGTCAGTTGATTCTCGATGGCGGCAACCGCAATGGTGAACAGCTCATTTCTCAGAGCGCGATCGAGCGAGTGCTTCGTGGCGCTGACCCTGCTATCTACGCTGCGAACGAAGAGTTCTCCGAGTGGACGCCGGGGGCGTCATATCGCAGCCAGTGGTATGTCTTCAACGACCACAGTCAAGCCATCATGGCAGGTGGTATCCATGGGCAGTACCTGTTTGTGGATATTCCCTCCAGGACAGTAATCGTCAAGCAATCCTCCCTACCTGAAGCTGTTACCGACCTAGATGCGGATAGCGTGCGGATGCTACGCGCTATTGCAATGCATTTGAGTGTTTAAAAAATAATTAAAGGATGCAGTCGCATCCTCCTGCTTTAGCAGGTTTCGGCGGCATGATTTGCCGCCCAACTGCCCTGTAATACAAAAACAATGCACAGGAGCATCACATGTACCGCACCCCGCGTAATGCCGGAGTATTGCTAGCGCTCGGCCTCGTTTCAGTGAGTCAGTTCACATGGGCCGGTTACAAGTTTGAAGATGGTGATTTAAGTGGAGAGTTTTCATTCTCTGCGGGTGGCTCTACTATCACCGCTCGGAACATTAACTTCGGGGCCGGGGTCAAGGATCTTCGTAGCGGTAAGGATCGTGGTACAAAAACGACTTGGCAAGAAATTTATGTCAAGCCCAAGGTTGCATTTGATTATAAGTTGAATCCTGATCTGAGCTTATTGGCGGGTGGCTCAGTGGTTGCCGCAAGCACCTTTGGGGATGGTGATGCTGGCGGCAACACGCGCAGCTCCGATGGCAGCGCTTCTGTCGAAGAGGCTTACGCAGGCTTCCGGGCTGGGAATTGGAAATTCACGGCTGGCCGTCAGGACTACATGATTGGTACCGGCTTCATCGTCATGGATGGCAACCTTGATACCTTCGGGGACGGCGCGTACTGGCTTGGCCCGCGCACGGCGTTTCGCGATTCTGCTTTGTTGGCCTGGGATGGTGGAGCTGCTCAGGTACAAGCTTTCAGTTTGGCCACCGATGATCATCTGGGCGATTTCCGGATGAATGGGGTCAACCTGGATTATGATGTGGGCGGTGCAGTCGTTCTTGGGGCAACTGCTATGAAGGTCGATGCGCTTGAGGGCCATACCCCTGCACGAGCTGCCCGTGACGGTATGCAGGTCTATAACGTGCGGGCTCTCAAGGCCGTTTACCCGGCTCTGCCCGCTCTGGAACTCAATGGCGAATACGCAGTCCAGCGAGGGAATGGTGACGGCGTTGACTACGACGCCAACGCTTGGTATGCCGAGGCGGATTACACGTTTGATATGCTTCCCTTCGCGCCTGTGCTTGGATACCGTTACACGCACTTTTCGGGTGACTCCGATCTAACTGATAATCGCCAAAAAGCCTGGGATCCTTTAAGTAAAGGGTTTATCGACTGGGGTACCTGGTTGCTCGGTGACGTCGTCGGAAACTATCTCCTGTTCAACACCAACCAGAATGTTCATCAGTTTTCAATCAAGAACCACCTCACTGAAAACCTGACGTTTGGTGTCATCCACTACCAATTCTCGCTTGACGAAAAGAACTATCAAGGAACCCCGGTTGACAAGCGTAGATTTGCGGATGAGACGGCAGTGTACTTAGATTGGACGCCAACGCCTCGCCTTTATACGTCCCTTTCGTATAACTGGGTAAATGCAAAATCCGCTGCAAAACAAGTTTTCGGGGATGACGAGCGTTTCAGTGCGCTTGAACTCTATTTTACGTATCGCTACTGAGTTCAATCAGGCATTATAAATTGCGAGGTGTCGTTCATGAAGCAGGCTTTTTTGCGCAGCGTGTTTGGCGTCGCTGCACTGGCCGTCAGTTCTCTGGCTTGGGCTCAGCCTACCGTCAGGATCTACAACTGGATTGAGTATCTACCACCGCAGGTTCTGAAGGACTTTGAGCAGGAGACAGGCATACGTCCAATTTACGATGTGTTCGATAGCGTTGAAATCCTTGAGTCAAAGTTGTTGACCGGTAACTCGGGCTATGACGTAGTCTTTCCTGGAAGCTCGAACATTGGAAAGCTCATCCAGGCTAAAGCGCTAGAGCCACTTGATCGTGCGCAGCTACCGAACTGGAGTCATTTGGACGCGTCCGCGATGAAAAACCTCGAAGCAGTGGGGGATACGGGGAACCAATATGCCGTTCCGTACCTGCTTGGAACTACGATCATCGGCTACAACGTGGACATGGTTCAGAAGGCGCTCGGCAAAGACGCAGACATGGGTTCGTGGGACGCCATATTCAAACCTGAAAATATTTCCAAGCTCGCCACGTGCGGTGTTGGTTTCCTGGATGCTGCGACAGAGATCATTCCGATTGCCTTGCATTACCAAGGGCTCGATCCAAACAGTCAAAAGGCCAGTGATTACAAGCAGGCCGAGCAGGCAGTTCTGAAAATTCGCCCATATGTGAGCTATTTCAACTCGTCCAGGTATGGCATGGATCTGGCCAACGGGGATATCTGCGCAGCCGTTGGGTGGTCGGGCGGCTTTACTTTGGCCAAGCAACTTGCCAACGTTGCCGGAAAAGGGGTCAAGATCAAGATGGTTTTCCCCAAGGAGGGCGCACCTACCTGGTCAGATGTCATCGCCATTCCTCTGAACGCACCGAATGCTAAGGAGGCTCATGCTTTCATAAACTACATCCTCCGCCCTGATGTGATTGCCAAAATCAGCAATAAGATCGGTTACCAAAATCCAAACAAGGACGCGACTGCTCTGGTAGATGAATCCTTGCGAAACGATCCTACGATCTACATTCCTGAAGCGGAGCGTTCTAACTTGTACGTTCTTGAACCGATACCGTCATCCATCGAGCGCGTACGGACTCGAACCTGGACGTCGATCAAGAGCAATCGATGATTCGGATTGCACGAGAGGAAGTAATGGAAAAGTCCGAGCACGAATCTGTGAGCGTACCTGATTTAAAGTGGGTCATGACCTTGAAGGTTGATATCTCTGTGCATGAGAACTTGGGAGAGTGTTGCGAAGGTTGGCGCAGCAACTACCCGATCACGGGGGGTACCTTTGAAGGCCTGGGTTTTCGTGGGCGTGTTTTGCCTGGGGGAAGTGACCAGTATCTTGAGCGAAGGGACGGCGTAGGGGAGCTGGATGCCCGGTACAGCCTGTTAACGGATGCCGGAGAACTCATCAATATCCACAACACAGGCCGCCTGCTTCTCGACGAGGAAGGACGACGCTTGAGCGCGGAAGGCGTGTGGCCATTGAAGCAAGAGCGCTATCGCTGTACCTGCACACCGGTCTTCCAGGTGGCTAATGGGCCTTTGAGCTGGTTGCGAGATCACGTGTTTATTGGCCATGTCAGCTATCCCGCTGAAGGGCAAGTTCACATTGCCTGTTACCGTTTAGCGTAACAGGCGTCGTCGACATAGGCTGGTCTTATGTATTGAGGCCCACCCTGGTCGTCCGCCAAGCGGCGACCAGCAGGATCTAACAAAAATATGAATACACAATCAGACAACGTCTTGCGCGCAGCCTGCATTCTCATTGCGGCAGGATCCATTCTTGCCGTAGGCATTCAACCGATTTTCATCGGCCTCTTAGTCGAGCGCCTGGGGTTAACGCTCGCTCAGCAAAGCAGCGTCATGTCAGCCGAAATGTGTGGTTCGATTTTTGGCACGTTGGCATGCGTTCCGATCATGCGCCGGTTTAGTGTTCGCACTACGGCACTCTTGGCTGCATCCGCGTTACTCGTAAGCAATCTATTCACTGCTCAGGTTTCTGATGTTTCGATGTTGATGGCGGCTCGTGTCGTTGCCGGAATAGGATCGGGGATCCTGTACGCCTATTCCATTTTCGGCCTCGGAGGGTTGCGCGACCCTGATCGCTCCTATGGGGTGCTGCTGTTCATGCAAACAGCGCTTTTTGCTTTCTCGGCTGCGACAGTACCGCTGATTGCAGGGCGTCTGGGTTTCGGGTGGGCAATCAATTACCTGTCGATCTGGTTCGCCTTGATCTGCTTCGCGTGCATGTTTTTGCCTCGGACAACCGCTCCCAAGCCCAAAAATACAACCGACGCGAATGCGAAGAGTCTTTCGGTCGTTGGGGTGTTCTCCCTTATCGGGATGGTCTTGCTCCAAGTGTCCATCTATTCGCTTTGGGGGTTCGTAGAGGGCATAGGCACTGACGCGGGAATCGGGGCCGTGGAGATCGGTTGGGCCTTGAGCGTCGGTTTGCTGGGTGGTTTGCCCGGAGCCGCATTGCCAAGCCTTCTGGGCAAGAAGCTCGGGCGAGTGCCGATGATTCTTACGGGCTCGACGATCGTATTGGCGGCCATCGTCATGTTTGCAACCGCCATCAGAAGTGCCGTTGATCTGGGGATCGCCGTGTTTCTTATGAACGTTGGCTGGAACCTTGCGCTGTCGTACTACATGTCGTCGGTCGTCGCCCATGATCCAACGGGTCGGCTCACTCGCATGGTGGGGAGCCTGCAAGTCATCTCTGCCGCTGCAGCGCCAACGATTTTGATGGTGCTCATCGGTAACCAAGGTCGGCAGGAGATTTTTACCCTATCGGCGGGCTCGGTGTTGCTGGGCGGTCTATCGATGGCGGTGATGCTGGTACTCAACCGCAGGCGCAAGACCGAAGCTGATTTTGCTATTCAGTAAGGCTGTAGGAATGTCATCCCCCTTTGGGCGGTGGGCGCAGCTCCACTCATGATTAGGGCTAATTGACCTTTAGATCAACTACCTCTATCGGCGCACCCGCCTGAACATGATTCCGGGAGGCAAGGCAGGGCCTCGTTACCTCAGGGAATACTCGATCCTTCGAAAGGGGCAGGTGGTCACTCCGGATGAGCGTGAGGGCATCCTGAAGGCCTGGCTGGATGAGGAGATCAAGACCGCAAGCTACCTCCGCTCAGCCTCGCCGAGCGTTGGCAGGACGATGCATGGGCGTCTGCACAGATCTGCAGCCGTTCTGACCGGCTATCAATCACGCAGATCACGGCCATTCGCGAGCTATCCGTCAGTCATCCGGTTGATGAAATAGCACATCGCACTGGCGCCACAATTTCTCAAGTCCAGCGTGTGATTGCCCGCAAATCCTACTCCCGCGTCATTTGAGTATTGGCTCAGCTCCGGCCTCCTTGAGGCGATCAACCTTTGTATACTGCCGCGTATGTCGTAGGAGTACACATGAGTTCGTTGCCGATCAATGCCGCGTTGCCGGCCCTTCTAAAAGCCCTTCAAGAGCGAGATGAAGTGGTGCTCCAAGCACCGCCTGGCGCCGGTAAAACGACGCGCGTTCCCCTCGCGCTGCTCGATGAGTCCTGGCTTCAAGGGCAGACAATCATCATGCTCGAACCTCGCCGCCTTGCGGCGCGCGCTGCTGCGGAGCGCATGGCGAGTGAGCTGGGTGAGAAGGTCGGCGAAACCGTGGGCTATCGCATTCGTCTCGACAGCAAGGTAGGCCCGCGTACGCGCATCGAGGTAGTTACTGAAGGTATCCTGACGCGCCGCCTGCAAAGCGATCCTGCGCTTGAGGGGGTGGGTCTTGTGATCTTCGACGAGTTCCATCTGCGAAACCTGGATGCCGATCTCGCGTTGGCATTGACGCTAAATGGACGTGAGCTGTTCCGGGACGATGCTCCGCTGAAAGTACTGCTGATGTCGGCAACCCTTGAGGGCGAGCGGCTGTCACGCTTGCTGGATTACGCACCGATCGTGTCCAGCGAAGGGCGGATGTACCCGGTGTCGACGATCTGGAGCAGGCCGCAGCAGCCCGGTGAGTACCTCGAACCCCGGGCCATCAGTGCGTGCCTTGATGCTCTCGACGAGCAGACAGGCAGCTTGCTTGTATTCCTGCCAGGGCAGGCTGAGATCCGTCGTGTTCAAGCAGGGCTGGAAGACGCTTTAAGAGCCTCGCCATCTTTGCAGCAGAACACACTCCTATGCCCGCTGCATGGTGAACTCGATCTGAATGAGCAGCGTGCGGCGATCGATCCCGCCCCACCTGGGAAGCGCAAAGTGGTGCTGGCAACCAACATCGCCGAGACCAGTATCACCATTGATGGTGTGCGCGTAGTCATCGATACAGGCCTTGAGCGGGTTCCGCGCTTCGACCCACGAAGTGGGATGACGAGGCTGGATACTCAGCGGATATCCAAAGCCAGCGCAACCCAGCGTGCAGGTCGTGCAGGCCGGGTTGAGCCAGGGGTGTGTTATCGCCTGTGGTCTGAGGCCCAGCATGAGCAGATGGCTGGATTCAGTGCCCCCGAAATTCAGCAAGCCGACCTCACAGGCTTGGCGCTGCAACTCGCTAAATGGGGTGCAGAATCGGGTGACCTACGATGGCTTGATGCGCCGCCTCCAGCGGCATTTTCACAAGCGAATGACCTGCTCCGCCGCCTTGGCGCGCTGCAACAAGATGGGCAGTTGACCAAGCATGGCCAAGCGATGGCAGAGCTGCCCAGTCATCCACGCATTGCACATCTGTTGTTGCGTGGCCATGAGCTGGGCCTCACTGAGACAGCGTGCAACATTGCAGCCCTGCTCGGCGAGCGAGATATACAGCGTGGCAGCGGCGCAGATTTGCACAGTCGGCTGGCCATTCTTTCAGGGGAGCAAAGGGCTCAGCGATCAGAGCAAGCCGGCGCCCAACGAGCGAAGCAATTGGCGAAGCAGTACCGTTCATACATGCGCGGCTCAGCATCGCAACCCGTCGCTGATCCTGATCACCCTCAATGGGTGGGCTGCCTCTTGGCACTCGCCTATCCCGATCGTGTTGCGCAACAGCGCCGAGCTGGAGGGGCTGAGTATCGGTTGGCGAATGGTCGAGCGGCGATGTTTACAGAAGCTGATGCGCTGATGAAACATCCGTGGTTGGTCATTGCTGATTTGGGCAGTCGGCAGGGCCAGCGCGAAGAACGGATCTACCTGGCTGCCGATTTGGACGAAGCGTTGTTCGACACTGTCCTGAAAGAGCAGGTCACCCAGGTGGATGAGCTCGATTGGGATGAGCGAGAGGGCGTCCTTTGTGCTGAGCGGCAGGTGAAAGTGGGGGAGTTGATCCTGGCTCGCGCACCCCTGGCCAACCTCGACGATGACGCCCGTGTTCAGGCCCTGCTCAACTACGTTCGCCGCAAAGGCCTGGAGCTTTTGCCGTGGACACCAGAGCTACGTCAGTGGCAGGCGCGAGTTGAGTTGCTGCGCATTCTGGATGAAGAGGCAGGGAGCCCAAGTGAGTGGCCTGATCTTCGTACTGAAGCCCTGCTGGTGTCGCTTGAGGTGTGGTTAGGTCCGTATGTGGGAAAGGTCACCCGGCTAAGCCATTTCGGTCAGCTGGACTTATCCTCCATGCTCCGCAATTTGCTGCCTTGGCCTTTGCCGCAGCAGCTCGATGCACAGGCACCTCAGACGATTCCAGTCCCCTCAGGTTCGAATATTCGCATCGATTACAGTGAACGTCCCCCGGTGCTTGCTGTAAGACTGCAGGAGCTGTTCGGGCAGGCTGATACACCACGCATTGCAAATGGACGACAGGTGCTCAAGCTGCATCTGCTATCGCCGGCACGCCGTCCGGTTCAGGTTACCCAAGACCTTGCGAATTTCTGGAAGTCCACTTACGGCGATGTGAAGAAAGACTTGAAGGGGAGGTACCCGAAGCATTTTTGGCCGGATGATCCACTGATCGCTCAAGCGACTGCGCGTGCCAAGCCCAGAGGCACATGATCGACAGGAGGCGCGCAGGGGCGGAAGGCATTTTGCCAAACTGAGGATTCAGAGCGCTTCCAAGGGCAGCATAAAACTGCCCTATTTTATGCGCTCACTGCAAAGCGCCGCGTACTTTGTACTACTGGTGCGCTTAGCCTCGCTTCGTCGTAATTGGGGATATGTCGCCCATACCGCAAATATCTCCTCGTCAAGAAAGCTACCCAAGGTTCGAGACGCCCGTGAGGTTTTACGAGGTGAGCTCTAGAGTGTCAATGTTGGGTCTGAAGCGAACGTGCGGCTGGCGGATAGGCTGTCAATGTCTGCCGTAATCGACCTGCAGATAGTCAATCTTTGGAAGCAACATTGACAGTCAATGCCGTTTTTGTCTGAACTGGCTGACGCCCGTATGTTTCGGGGGCTACACGTTGTCAATCAATCAGGGAGGTAGGTCATAGAAAAGACTACTGGCCAGACGACCCACTGGTGGCGGAGGCCACGGCCCGGACGAAGCCGCGCGGCACCTGAAGGCGGCGCAGTGCCCCTGCACGTGCGCAGGCGACCGGGAGGGCGCCCTCAGGCGCCGGCTTTTTCTTCCAGCAACATGAACAGCCGGTAGAGCACCACTGTGCTGAACAGCTGCAGGAAGCCGCTGAGGCTGTCCATGGCCAGCTCCATGGCCGGCGATGGCTCGGGGAACGCCATGAGCAGCAACCCGTCGATCAGCCAGATCGGTGCCAGCACCGCGACCACGCAAACCATGATGCGCATGAAATGCCCGGTGGTCATGCTGGCGCTGTCGCGCATCGCCTGCACCACCGGCCGGCCACGCAGTACCAGCAGGTACTCGGCGAACACCAGGTTGATCATGATCCACACGCCCGGGAAGACGAACAGGGCCAGGCCCGCCATGATCAGCAGCGAGCTGATCAGGATCAGCAGGGCCAGTTGCGGCCACAGCTGCAAGGCGCGGGCGAACAGGTCGCGCTTGGCGATGTCCTGGCCCTGGCTACGGGTGTCCAGGTACAGGATCAGGGCGGCGCTATACAGCGGATAGCACAGCAGGCTGATCAGCATGCCGTAGGCAGGCGATGCCTGGTCGCCCAGTTGCCGGTACAGCAGTTGGGTGAGCAGGGCCTCCAGCACGACCAGCGGCAGGCACAGCTGGATAATGTTCGGCAGGTGGCGGCGGAAAAAGTACAGGGAGTCGCGCAGGACGCTCAGCGGATTCATCGGGCTATATCGCATGGCAGTAAAAACAGGTGCATCACTTTAGCCCAAAGCAGGCGTGGCGCTGTCACTTGCTGAAAAATGTTTCACCCTTGCAGCGATTGAATCGCGCGGCGCAACGCCCCATCTTTGACGTTGTCCGTTGTCCCGCTACCCATGAGGTCGCCCCATGAACACTGAAGAACAAACCCTGATCGACGGCCTGTTCGGCCGTCTCAAGCAAGCCGAAGACCCAAGCCAGNNAAAGCCCCAAGCCAGCCGCGCGCCCCGCAGGCCCAGGCCTGCATCGAGCAGCACCTGCGCCAGCAGCCGGCGGCACCTTACTACATGGCCCAGGCGATCCTGGTGCAGGAAGCGGCGCTCAAGCGCCTCGACGAGCAGAACAAGCAACTGCAGGCCGAGCTGGAACAGGCCCGTGCCCAGGCGGCCCAAGGCAGCAACAGTGCGCCCAGCGCTGGCGGTGGCGGTTTCCTGTCCAGCATTTTTGGTACGGGCGGGCGCGCTGCAGCGCCGCCGGTGCNNCCCCCGCGGGTCCAGCCACAGCGGCCTGCGGCTGCGGTGCCATCGGCTGGCGGCTGGCGTGAGCCGGCGGCCCCGGCCTACGCGCAACCGCCGGCACAGCAGCCTGGCGTGGGCGCTGCGCCGGCACGCAGTGGTGCCAGCAGCTTCCTCGGTGGGGCCATGCAGACCGCCGCCGGTGTGGCCGGTGGTGTATTGCTGGCGCAAGGTATCAGCAGCCTGTTCAACCACAACTCCCAGCCCGAAGAGGTGGTCGAGGTGATCAAGGAAGAGCCTGCGCCGGCCAGTGACAGTGGTGGCTGGGATGACCAGGGCGGGCAGCAGCAAGTGGCCGACAATGGTGGCTGGGGCAGCGACCAGGGTGGTTACGCCGACACCGATTACAGCAGTGATGACGGTGGGTTCTTCTCGGACGACGACTCCTACGTCTGACAGGTCTGGCATACTGCTGGCATTTCCGGGGCTGCTCAGCGGCCCCGGTATTCCAGGCCAGACACGAGGTTCCCAGGTGAAAAAGATCGCGCTGTTCGCCGATGTGCAGAACCTCTACTACACCGTGCGCCAAGCCCATGGTTGCCATTTCAACTACACCGCCCTGTGGGCCGATGTCTGCCGCGAAGGGCAGATCGTCGAGGCCGTGGCGTATGCCATCGACCGCGGCGACAGCAAGCAGCAACAGTTCCAGCAGATCTTGCGCAACCTTGGTTTCGACGTGCGCCTCAAACCCTTCATCCAGCGCAGCGACGGCTCGGCCAAGGGCGACTGGGACGTGGGCATTACCCTGGATGTGATCGACGCCGCCAGCCGGGTCGACCAAGTGGTGCTGGCCTCGGGTGACGGCGATTTCGACCTGCTGCTGGAGCGGGTGATCCAGCGCCACGGCACTGAGGCGGTGGTGTATGGTGTGCCCGGGCTGACGGCGCTGTCACTGATCCGTGCCGCCAGCCGCTATGTACCCATCGAGGGTAAGTTGTTGCTCAAGCACTGAGGTCATTCGTGGAACGTATCGCTGTCATCGACTTTGAAACCACCGGCATTTCCCCCGGTGCCGGCTGCCGCGCCACCGAAGTGGCGGTGGTCATGCTGGAAGGCGGGCGCATTGTCGAGCGCTACCAGAGCCTGATGAACGCCGGTGTGCCGGTACCCGCATTCGTCGCCGGGCTGACCGGCATCACCACGGCGATGCTGCGCAGTGCGCCGCCGGTCGACAAGGTCATGAACGAGGTGGCCGAGTTTGTGGGTGAGACCCCGCTGCTGGCGCACAACGCCGCGTTCGACCAGAAGTTCTGGGATTACGAACTGGCGCGCATCGGCCGCAGCCGCAGCCAGTCATTTGCCTGTTCGCTGTTGTTGTCGCGGCGCCTGTTGCCGGCAGCGCCGAACCACAAGCTGGGCACCCTGACCCGCTGGGCGGGGCTGCCGGACACCGGTAATGCGCACCGGGCCATGGCCGATGCCGAAATGGCCGCCAACCTGATGCAGCACCTGGCCGGCGTGTTGCGAGAACAGCATGGTGTGCAGCAGCTCTCGCATGGCCTGCTGTGCCGGTTGCAGAAAACACCGGCAGCCAAGCTGCGCGAGGCGCTGGTCAAGTATGCTTGAGGCGTGGTCGGCGCTCGCTTCAAGCGGCGCCCGCTTCAAACCGAACGCACCGAAAGTGTGCCGCTCATTTCTAGCCATTCTGTAACTTCTGTTCGCTCAGGCAGGCCCCTAGACTGTTCACCCGTAAACGGATTTCGAGTGTTCCAATGCCTGCCTCCCGTCGCATTCCCTGGTTGCTCATCGGCGCTTTCCTGGCGCTGTACCTGGTCTGGGGCTCCACCTACCTGTTCATCCGCATTGGCGTCGAGAGCTGGCCACCGATGCTCATGGCCGGTGTGCGTTTCCTGATCGCGGGTAGCCTGCTGTACGGTTTTCTGCGCTGGCGCGGTGCGCCGGCACCCACGTGGCCGCAATGGCGGGCTGCCGGGGCAATCGGCTTTCTGCTGCTAAGTTGCGGTAACGGCGGGGTAACGGTGGCCGAGCACGCCGGCGTGGCCTCGGGGGTGGCGGCCCTGGCGGTGGCGACGGTGCCGCTGTTCACCTTGCTGTTCGGCCTGCTGTTCGGGCACCGCAACTCGAAACTGGAGTGGGCAGGCATTGCCCTTGGGCTGCTGGGTATCGCCCTGTTGAACCTGGGGTCCAACCTGCAGGCGAGCCCGATTGGCGCAGCGCTGATCATTTTTGCCGCGGCCTCGTGGGCATTCGGTTCGGTGTGGAGCAAAAGCCTGCCCCTGCCACAGGGGCCAATGGCCAGTGCCGCAGAAATGCTGGTGGGTGGCGCAGTGCTCTTGTTGGGCAGCCTGCTGTCGGGCGAGCGCATGACGCAGGTACCAAGCGCTGCCGGCTGGGGCGCGTTGGCCTACCTGGTGTTCTTCGGCTCTATCCTGGCCTTCAGCGCCTATATGTACCTGCTCAAGCACGTGCGCCCGGCAGCTGCCACCAGCTATGCCTACGTCAACCCGGCCGTGGCGGTGCTGCTGGGGATCCTGTTTGCCGGTGAACAGATCGGTGCCGAAGAGTGCGTGGCGATGGCGGTGATCATTGGCGCAGTGGTGCTGATCGGCCTGCCGCAGTGGCGCAAGTCTGCCAAACCCGTATTGCCGTTGAAAGGCGAAATCTGCAAGTAGGCAGGGGCGATGCGGTAAACTTGCCGGCTTCGCTGAACCCCTGACGGTATTGCCATGAATTTCGCCCAACTCGGCCTGATCGAACCGCTGCTGCGCACCTTGCAGCAGCTGGCCTACACCACCCCCACACCGGTGCAGGCCAAGGCCATTCCCGCCGTGCTGGCCGGCCGCGACCTGATGGCCGCGGCCCAGACCGGCACCGGAAAAACGGCAGGCTTTGCCCTGCCGGTACTGCAGCGCCTGGCCCTGGAAGGCGAGAAAGTGGCCAGCAACTCGATCCGTGCCCTGGTGCTGGTGCCGACCCGAGAGCTGGCCGAGCAGGTGCACAACAACGTGCGCGAGTACGCCGAGAACCTGCCGTTGAGCACCTATGCGGTGTACGGCGGGGTCAGCATCAACCCGCAGATGATGCGCCTGCGCCGTGGCGTCGACCTGCTGGTCGCCACCCCTGGCCGGCTGCTCGACCTGTTCCGGCAGAACGCGGTCAAGTTCAACCAGGTACAGACCCTGGTGCTGGACGAAGCCGACCGCATGCTCGACCTGGGCTTTGCCGAAGAGCTGCAATCGGTCTATGCCGCGTTGCCACGCAAGCGCCAGACTTTGCTGTTTTCCGCCACGTTCTCCGAGCAGATCCGCCTGCTGGCAGGGCTGGCCCTGAGTGACCCGCTGAGTATCGAAGTCAGCCCACGCAATGCCGCTGCCGCCAGCGTCAAGCAGTGGCTGGTACCTGTGGATAAAAAGCGCAAGGAAGACCTGTTCTGCCACCTGATGCGCAAGCAGCGCTGGAAGCAGGTGCTGGTGTTCGCCAAGACCCGTAACGGCGTCGACCAGTTGGTGGCGCGCTTGCTGGCCGAGGGTGTGAATGCCGATGGTATCCACGGTGACCGCCCGCAGGCGACCCGCCAGCGCGCGCTGGACAGCTTCAAGGCCCGGGAAATCCAGGTGCTGGTGGCCACCGACGTGGCTGCCCGTGGCCTGGATATCGACGATTTGCCGCTGGTGGTCAACCTGGACCTGCCCATCGTTGCCGAGGACTACGTGCACCGTATCGGCCGCACCGGGCGGGCGGGCAACAAGGGCGAGGCGATTTCGCTGGTGTGCGCCGATGAAGTGCAGCTGCTGGCGGCGATTGAGGTGCTGACCCGCCAGACCCTGCCGCGTCATGAAGAACCGGACTTCATTCCGGATCACCGGGTGCCGATGACCGACGCCAGTGGCCAGGTGATCAAGAAGCCGAAGAAGCCCAAAAAGCCGAAAGAGAACAGCGCCAAGCGTGGCTTGGGGCGCTGGATGGACAGCACCGAGGGGGGCAATGCCGAGCCTGCAGTGAAGGCAGTGCGCAAGGTACCAAGCTTCAATGGCGGGCCGCGCAAGCGCAAGCCGTAGCCTCGCGGCGCCCACAGTGGGGCGGTGTCAGCCCTGGGCTTTGAGCCATTGTGCAGCCGCCCGCCCGGCGTGCTGCCCGCTGGCAAAGCACGCCGTGAGCAGGTAGCCCCCGGTCGGTGCCTCCCAGTCCAGCATCTCGCCGGCACAGAACACCCCCGGCATGCCTTTGAGCATCAGCCCTGCATCCAGCCCCTCGAAACGCACACCGCCGGCGCTGCTGATCGCTTCATCCAGCGGTCGCGTGCGCACCAGGGTGATTGGCAGGGCCTTTATCGCCTGCGCCAACGCTTCAGGGCTTGCAAAGGTTGCAGGGTCGGTCAGCTCGCGCAGCAGTGCGGCTTTTACCCCATCGATACCCAGCTGGCTGTGCAGGTGCTTGGCCATGGAGCGCGAACCCCGTGGCCTGGCCAGTGCCTGGGCAATCTTGTCCACAGGCTTGTCCGGCAACAGGTCAAGCAACAGCACGCCCCGGCCATCGCGGTTGATGGCCTCACGCACCGGCGCCGACCAGGCATACACCAGGCTGCCTTCCACACCTTGCGCGGTGAGGATGAACTCACCTTTGCGCGGTGCACTGCCAGGCACGCTGAGGGCGATGTTCTTCAGCGGCGCGCCGGCGAACTTGTCTTTCAACAGCGCGCTCCAGCCGGCCACTTCGAAACCGCAGTTGCTCGGTTGCAGGGGCGAGATATCCACAGCCCGTTCGGCCAGCAGCGCTTGCCAGCTGCCGTCGGAACCCAGGCGCGCCCAACTGCCGCCACCCAGCGCCAGCACCAGCACAGCGGCGTTGACCAGGCGTTCGCCCTGTGGATAAGCGATCCGCAAGGCCCCCTCGGCGTTCCAGCCGAGCCAGCGATGGCGGGTGTGGATAACTACCCCGCTGTCGCGCAGGCGCTTCAGCCAGGCGCGCAGTAACGGCGCGGCTTTCATGTCGCTGGGGAATACCCGGCCTGATGTGCCGACGAAGGTCTCGATGCCCAGGCCGTGAATCCACTGGCGCAAAGCATCCGCGTCGAACTCGCCCAGCAGCGTGCCGATTTCACCTTGGCGTTCGGCATAACGGGACACGAACGCGGGGTAAGGCTCGGAATGGGTGATGTTCATGCCGCCGACACCGGCCAGCAGGAACTTGCGGCCCACCGAAGGCATGGCATCGAACACCTCGACCACCAAGCCTGCCTGGGCCAGGGCTTCAGCGGCCATCAGGCCGGCGGGGCCGCCACCGATGACGACAGCAAGGGGAGGCGATGCGGGGTTGAAATCGGGCATGATGGGCAGCAGGCTGTGGAAAAGAGGCGCATTCTAGCGCAGCGCTGCCCCCGGAAGCACTGGTCAAAAAACAACCAGTGTTCTACAGGCCTTGCTGGTCAAGGCCTGCAGCGGCTTTCCCGCAGGTTATCCACAAGCGGTTCCACAGTCATTGTGAACAACCGATGACACGCGCTGCGCTGTGGTGAAGGATGCCGTGGCGTTTGGCCAGGGCCACCCGGTCCTTGCTGTAGCCGCCGCCGATCACACCCATTACCGCAATATCGCGGCCCAGGCAGTGGCGCAGCACGGCCTCGTCGCGGGCGGCCACGCCGGCGTCCGTCAGTTGCAGGTAGCCCAGCGCGTCGTCCTTGTGCACATCGACGCCGGCGTCGTACAGCACCAGGTCGGGTTGATACAGCGGCAGCAGGTAGTTGAGGGTGTCGTCCACCACGTTCAGGTAGGCGGTGTCGCCCATGCCCCGCGGCAGGGGAATGTCCCAATCGCTGTTGGCCTTGCGTGCCGGGAAGTTCTGTTCGCAGTGCAGCGAGACCGTGATGGCCTCCGGGGTATCGTGCAGGATGCGTGCGGTGCCGTCGCCCTGGTGCACGTCGCAATCGAAGATCAGCACCCGCTGGACGCGGCCGGCCTCCAGCAGGTAGCGGCTGATCACTGCCAGGTCATTGAAGATGCAGAAGCCGGCAGGGTGGTCGTAGTGGGCATGGTGGGTGCCACCGGCCAGGTGGCAGGCAACGCCATGCTGCAGCGCCAGTTCGGCCGTCAGCAGCGAGCCGCCCACGGCCCGTACGGTGCGCCGGGCCAAGGCTTCGCTCCAGGGCAGACCGAGGCGACGCTGGTCTTCGCGGGACAGCTCGCCATTCATGTAGCGTGCGATGTAGTCGCGGTCGTGGGCCAGGGCGAGAATATCGTTGGGGCAGATGTCTGGGCGCAGCAAGGCCTGGTCGGTGGTCAGCCCACTGTCGACCAGGTGGTCGTGCAGCAGGCGGAACTTGTCCATCGGGAAGCGGTGCTCGGCAGGGAACTCCGGGCTGTAGTCTTCGTGGTAGATCAGCGGCAACGGCATGGGGGAGGTCGCGGTCAGGGCCAGTGCTGATCTTGCCATGGCCGGGACAGCTTTGCTGCCCAATCGCCGGCAAGCCGGCTCCCACAGGGACCGCATCGGGGCTGACAGGTGTTTGCCACAAGGTATGCAGCGCCTGTTAGAGCGAGCGCCGC
>NZ_AEWE02000127.1:0-8191 GCF_000190455.2 Pseudomonas sp. TJI-51 | reverse complement strand
ATCTCCCACAGGGACCGCATCAGGGCTGACAGGTGTTTGCCACAGCGCCTGTGTGGCTTACCGGCGATGAGGCCCGAGCAGGCCACTGCTATTTTGCGGCGCTGGCCAGCACCCGCTGCCAGTCGGGCTCATTCAGGCGGCCGAGGATGCGTGCCTTGCCGTTACCGTCCACCGAAACGAACAGCGCGCTGGCGTAGGCGCTTTCGCGCTCGCCGCCGGCCACGTGCTGCTGGCGGGCGAAGTGATCGATGCAGCCGTTATGGGTCACCAGCACCAGGTTGTGCCCCGCACGCTTGTGCGCCATTGCATCGCTGGCGAACTGGCTGTCGCAGCTTTCCAGCCAGTCTTCGCTGGCCACCGCCTGGCCGAGGATGAAGTGCGCGGTTTGCCGGGTGCGCAGTTTCGGGCTGCTGAGCAGGTCGGTGTTGGCCAGGCCCAGTTGGTGCAGGCCTTGGCCCACCCGCGTGGCAGCCTGGCTGCCGGCCACCGTGATGCCGGTGGGGTCGTCCAGGCACGGGCCCGGGGCGCTGTCGCAGCGTTCGGCGTGGCGGATCATCACGATCACGGCACCCTCGGCCCAGTTCTGCAGCAGGCCGCTGTCACTCAGTTGTTGCTCGTTGCCAAGGTCCACGATATGCGTCCTCGTCGCCAGCCAGGTGGTCAAGGCCGCCACGACCATGCACAAGCCAAGGGCGGCACCAAGGGCTTTGCGAGACAGGCGCCGTTTGCGCCGGGCGTGAATGGCAGGGTGCCCCAGGGTATTGCTCGATAGCATGCGTTGCTCCAGTGACAGGGCCGCGGCGGGCACGGCAGTGATGGCGGCATTTTGCTAAGCGAGCTGTCGGGGGCCGGTGAAGGGCGTGTGAAAATTGCATTCGGTTGCGGCCCGTTGGGTGAACACCGCGCCGGCGCCTACGCTGTAGACTGTAATTCGGCGAAAACCGGAGCAAGCCCGATGACCTCCACCCTTCAACTGGAAAGCGCAAGGCTGGTGCTGCGCCAATGGCACGACGATGACCTGCGTGAATTTGCGGCGCTGTGTGCCGACCCGCAGGTGATGCGTTACTTCCCGGCACCGCTCACACGCCTGGAAGCTGCTGCGCTGATTGGCCGCATACGCGGGCACTTCAACGAATACGGTTTTGGTTTGTGGGCGCTGGAGCGCAAGGACAGCGGTGCATTCATCGGCATGACCGGCTTGCTGCAGGTAAACTTTGACGCCGATTTCGCGCCAGCCGTGGAGATTGGCTGGCGCCTGGCCCGGCGCCACTGGGGGCTGGGTTTTGCCAGCGAAGCCGCGTGGACCTGCCTGCGCTGTGCGTTCGCCCAATTGCGCCTGAACGAGGTGGTGTCGTTCACTGCCGAAAGTAACTTGCCATCGCAGAAGGTGATGCAGGCCATCGGCATGCAGCAAGACCTGCGCGGCAGCTTCGAGCACCCGCGCCTGCCCGCAGGCCACCCGCTACGCCCGCATGTGCTGTACCGCATCGACCGTGCGCACTGGGAGCACACCCTGCGCGCCTGAATGCACAGCCATGCTCGGTGCGAATGGCAAACGCTGTATTATTTGCCCATTGAAAGGGCGCTGGGCCGCAAGGGGTTCGGCGCCTGTGAGTTCGAGCGCCGCCCAGGCGGCGCAGCGCGAGCAAGGCTCGCTTCTACGGAGATGCCCCAATGAGTCATGTGTTGGACGACCTGGTCGACCTGTTGAGCCTCGAAGCCATCGAGGAGAACCTGTTCCGTGGGCGCAGCCAAGACCTGGGCTTCCGCCAGCTGTACGGCGGCCAGGTGCTGGGCCAGTCGTTGTCGGCAGCCAGCCAGACGGTCGAAGACGCGCGTCATGTGCACTCGCTGCATGGTTATTTCCTGCGCCCGGGGGACGCCAGCCTGCCGGTGGTGTACTCGGTGGACCGTGTGCGTGATGGCGGCAGCTTCAGTACCCGGCGGGTGACGGCGATCCAGAAGGGCCAGACCATTTTCACCTGTAGCGCCTCGTTCCAGTACGACGAGGAAGGCTTCGCCCACCAGGCGCAGATGCCCGACGTGGTCGGCCCGGAAAACCTGCCTACCGAAGTGGAACTGGCGCGTGCCATGGCAGACCATCTGCCTGAACGCATCCGCGACAAGGTGCTGTGCGCCAAGCCAATCGAGATTCGCCCGGTCACCGAGCGTGACCCGTTCAACCCCAAGCCAGGCGACCCGGTGAAATATGCGTGGTTCCGCGCCGACGGCAACCTGCCCGACGTGCCGGCCCTGCACAAGTACCTGCTGGCCTACGCCTCGGACTTCGGCCTGCTCACCACTGCGCTGGTGCCGCATGGTAAGTCGGTTTGGCAGCGCGACATGCAGATCGCCAGCCTCGACCATTCGCTGTGGTTCCACGGCAACCTGCGTGCCGACCAGTGGTTGCTGTATGCCACCGATAGCCCGTGGGCAGGTAATTCCCGTGGCTTCTGCCGCGGCAGCATTTTCAACCAGGCCGGGCAACTGGTGGCATCGTCGAGCCAGGAAGGCCTGATTCGCCACCGCAAGGACTGGGCATGAGCCTGCAGCAGGTGCGCAACTGGGTGTTCGACATGGACGGCACCCTGACCGTGGCAGTGCATGACTTTGCCGCCATTCGGGAGGCGCTGGGTATCCCTGCCGAGGACGACATCCTTACCCACCTGGCGGCTTTGCCAGCCGACGAAGCCGCGGCCAAGCATGCCTGGCTGCTGGAGCATGAGCGTGAGCTGGCGGTGGCCTCCACCGCGGCGACCGGGGCGGTTGAACTGGTGCGCGAACTGGCTGCGCGTGGTTGCCGGTTGGGGATACTGACCCGCAATGCGCGGGAACTGGCCCATGTAACGCTGGAAGCGATAGGCCTGGCGGACTGCTTCCCGGTAGAGCATGTGCTCGGGCGTGACGAGGCGGCACCGAAGCCGAGCCCGGATGGGTTGCTGAAGATTGCCGCGGCCTGGGGCGTGGCGCCGAGCGAGCTGGTGATGGTGGGTGACTACCGTTTTGACCTGGACTGCGGGCGCGCAGCGGGGGCACGCACGATATTGGTGAATGTGCCCGATAACCCATGGCCGCAACTGGTGGATTGGCACGCGGTCGATTGCCGGGCACTGAAGGTGATGCTGGGCTGAGTCGATAGTGCGCAGCCCGATCGCGACACAACGCCGCTGCTGCAAAGCCCGTGAAGCTTTTGCAACCCATAGACCTGTCTATGCTCATTCCCATTCCTGAAGTTGATACGGAGACCCAACCCATGACCAGCAAGGCCATCTACGTTCAACCTGGCGGCGGCTACGACAAGGTCGAGGTCGGCAGCAGCGAGGCTGCGGCCCCCCAGGCCGGCGAGATCACCGTGCGCCTGCACGCCAGCTCCCTGAACTACCATGACTTCGCCGTGGTGAGTGGCATGTGGGGGCCGAGTGAGCGGCGCATCCCCATGGCCGACGGTGCGGGCGAAGTCGTTGCCGTAGGGGCCGGCGTCAGCGAGTTTCAGGTCGGCGACAGTGTCGTCAGTACGTTCTTCCCGGACTGGCTCGATGGCCAGGCCAATGTCGAAGGCTTTGCCCGGGTGCCGGGTGACGGCATCGATGGCTACGCCCGCGAACAGGTCACCGCCCGTGCCACCGCGTTTACCCTGGCACCTTCGGGCTTCAGCCATGCCGAAGCCGCCACCCTGACCACTGCCGGCCTGACCGCCTGGCGCGCGCTGATGTGCGACGACCACCTCAAACCGGGCGACACGGTGCTGGTGCAGGGCACCGGTGGCGTGTCGATCTTCGCCCTGCAGTTCGCCAAGCTGGCGGGTGCCACGGTGATTGCCACCTCGTCCAGCGATGCCAAGCTGGAGCGGCTCAAGGCCTTGGGCGCCGACCACTTGATCAACTACAAGCGCACCCCGGCGTGGGGGGAGAAAGTGCGCGAGCTGACCGGTAACCGCGGTGTCGATCACGTGATCGAGGTGGGTGGCCCGGCTACCCTGGAGCAGTCGATGATCGCTGCACGGATCGGCGGGCATGTGTCGCTGATCGGCATTCTTACTGGCGTGGCTGGGCAACTGCCGTTGGTGCAGGCATTGGTGCGGCAGATTCGCCTGCAAGGGGTGCTGGTCGGCAGCCGGGCGCAGCAGCAGGCGATGGTGCGGGCCATTGATGCCAACGGTTTGCGGCCGGTAGTGGACAAGCACTTCGAGCTGGAGCAGATCGTCGACGCGTTCCGTTACCAGGAGAGCAACCGGCATTTCGGCAAGATCTGCCTGACCTGGTAAGCGCCGGGGCTGCTGTGCCGCAGTTGCCCGTCAGTCCGGTAGCAGCCGGTCGCGGCTGTTGGACAGGTGCAGGCACACCGCCGCGCGTGCTGCATCCGGGTCTTGCCGGCGGATGGCATTGAGGATTGCCTCGTGCTCCAGGTTGGCCAGGTATGCCTGCGGTGCCATCTTCGACCCACTGCGCTCGGCTTGGGCCATGCGGTTGCGCGGAATCAAGCCGTTGCCCAGCTGCAGCAGCATCTCGGTGAAATACAGGTTGCCGGTGGCTTCGGCAATCAGCAGGTGAAAACGCCGGTCTGCCTCGATGCAGCTGTCACCTGCCGCCGCCAGGTCCTGGTAGTCATCCAGTGCCTGGCGCATGCGCGCCAACTGCCCTTCATCGCGGCGTAGCGCTGCCAGCGCGGCGGCCTGGCTTTCCAGGCCGACCCGCAGCTCCAGCAAGTCGCGCACATTCGCTGCGCTTTCCGCTGCAACGCGCAACCCGGCCTGGGCTTGGCGCGCCATCACGAAGGTGCCGATACCGTGGCGCGGTTCCACCAGCCCCGAGGCCTGCAACTTCGACAAGGCTTCGCGAACCACCGTGCGGCTGACCCCGTGCTCGCGTACCAAGGTGTTCTCCGACGGCAGTTTGTCGCCGGGCTTGAAGGTGCCCAGGAGAATCTGCCGGGTCAGGCTGGAGACCAGGTCATGTGCGCGGCTGTGGCCGCGTTTGTGCGCGTGATCTGGGAGCATGCTGTAGTCCACCTCTTGTTGTACTTGTATGACAAGTTAATTGCTAAAAATATTTTTTGCCCAATTTTTCGCGATTCGAGGGTGCATTTCGAGTGGCCGTTTTTGCAAGATCGCAACATATTAGTTTTATTGAAGCTTGTATTTTGCCATTTTGGCGATGTTGTTGATCTTGTCGTACAACTTCTCGGGGCCTATGCTCGTCCCCACTGCCATGTCAGACAACCCCGACCCGCACAAAAACAACTAGTGGGAGATTCACCTGTGAACGACACCCTCGCTCCGTCTGCCCGGAATGAAGGCGACGCGTTGGCCAGCGCCGTGGCCAAGGTCAAGCGTCACGTGCTGCCGCTGTTCGTCATCATGTTCATCGTCAACTACCTGGACCGCGTCAACATCGGCTTCGTCCGCCCGCACCTGGAAAGCGACCTGGGCATCAGCGCTGCGGCCTTTGGCTTTGGTGCCGGGCTGTTCTTCATCGGCTACGCGCTGTTCGAAGTGCCTTCGAACATGCTGCTGCAGAAGGTGGGTGCCCGCTTGTGGCTGACCCGCATCATGTTCACTTGGGGGCTGATGGCCACGGCCATGGCTTTCGTGCAGAACGAAACCCAGTTCTATGTACTGCGCTTTCTGCTCGGCGTGGCCGAAGCGGGCTTCTTCCCTGGGGTGATTTATTACTTCACCCGCTGGTTGCCGGCGGCCGAGCGCGGCAAGGCAATCGCCATTTTCCTCAGCGGGTCGGCGCTGGCTTCGCTGATTTCCGGCCCCTTGGCCGGGGCATTGATGCAAATCCAGGGGCTCGGCCTGCACGGCTGGCAGTGGATGCTGTTCATCGAAGGCATGGCCTCGGTGGCGTTGTGCTTCTTCGTGTTCTTCTGGCTCGACTCCAAACCGCAGGACGCCAAGTGGCTGAGCCAGGCCGAGCAGGATGCGCTGGTCGCGACCATCGACCGTGAACAGCAAGCGCGCGAGGCGCTGGGTGCGGCCAAGCCGTCGGCCTGGAGCCTGCTCAAGGACCGCCAGATCGTACTGTTCTGCCTGATCTACTTCTGCATCCAGCTAACCATCTACGCGGCCACCTTCTGGCTGCCGAGCATCATCAAGCGCATGGGCGACCTCAGCGACTTGCAGGTCGGCTTCCTCAACTCCATCCCGTGGCTGATCTCGATCCTGGCCATGTATGCCTTCGCTGCCGGTTCTGCACGCTGGAAGTTCCAGCAGGCCTGGGTGGCAGGCGCCCTGGTGGTCGCGGCTATCGGCATGTTCATGTCCACCACCGGCGGGCCGGTATTCGCCTTTGTCGCCGTGTGCTTTGCCGCCATCGGCTTCAAGTCGGCCTCGTCACTGTTCTGGCCGATCCCGCAGGGCTACCTGGATGCTCGCATCGCGGCGGCGGTGATAGCCCTGGTCAACTCGGTCGGCAACCTCGGCGGCTTCGTTGCCCCCACCACGTTCGGCCTGCTGGAGCAGCAGACCGGCTCGATCCAGGGCGGGTTGTATGGCCTGGCGGTGACTTCGGTGCTGGCGGCAATTGCCATCTTCTTCGTGCGTACACGCCCCAAGGGCGCACCTTCCGATAGCCTGAAGGGCCCCGCGGCCCTGGGCCAGACCCACTGACGACTGCGAGACGACAACCATGAATATGCAGACAACACCCGCCGTTCACACCAGCACCCCGGTGGTCACCGACCTGCGCGTGATTCCGGTGGCTGGCCACGACAGCATGCTGCTCAACCTCAGTGGCGCACATGGCCCGTTCTTTACCCGTAACGTGGTGGTACTGCGGGACAGCGCGGGCAACACGGGGCTTGGCGAAGTGCCGGGTGGCGAGAGCATTCGCCAGACCCTGGAAGACGCCCGCAGCCTGGTAGTAGGCCAGCCGATCGGTCACTACCAGCGCGTGCTCAATGCCATGCGCCAGACGTTCGCCAGCCGCGACTCGGCGGGGCGCGGCCTGCAGACCTTCGACCTGCGCATCACCGTGCATGCTGTGACGGCCATCGAGTCGGCGCTGCTCGACCTGCTCGGCCAGCACCTGAATGTGCCCATGGCGGCACTGCTGGGCGAGGGCCAGCAACGTGATGCGGTGAAGATGCTGGGCTACCTGTTCTATATCGGCGACCGCCAGCAGACCGACCTGGCCTACCGCAACGAAGCGGACAGTGACGACGACTGGTTCCGTGTGCGCCATGAAAAGGCCCTGACGCCCGAGGCGGTTGTGCGCCTGGCCGAAGCGGCCAAGCAGCGTTACGGCTTCAGCGACTTCAAGCTCAAGGGCGGCGTGCTGCGGGGGGCAGAAGAAATGGAAGCAGTGACGGCGCTGGCCGAACGCTTCCCCGAAGCGCGCATCACCCTGGACCCCAACGGGGCCTGGTCACTCAAGGAGGCCATCGCCCTGTGCCGCGACAAGCATGATGTGCTGGCCTATGCCGAAGACCCCTGCGGCGCCGAGAACGGCTACTCGGGCCGCGAGGTGATGGCCGAGTTCCGTCGCGCTACGGGTTTGCCCACGGCTACCAACATGATCGCCACCGACTGGCGGCAGATGGGCCATGCGATCCAGTTGCAGTCGGTGGACATTCCGCTGGCCGACCCGCATTTCTGGACCTTGCAGGGCTCGGTGAGGGTGGCGCAGATGTGCAACGACTGGGGGCTTACCTGGGGTTCGCACTCCAACAACCACTTCGATATTTCGCTGGCGATGTTCACTCAAGTGGCGGCTGCCGCGCCGGGTGAGATCACCGCGATCGACACCCACTGGATCTGGCAGGACGGCCAGCGCCTGACCCGTGAGCCGCTGCGCATTGTCGACGGCCATGTGCATGTGCCGGCGCGGCCGGGGTTGGGGGTGGAGCTGGATGAGGATCAACTGGCCAAGGCCCATGAGTGCTACCGCAACATGGGGTTGGGGGCGCGGGATGACAGCGTGGCGATGCAGTTCCTGATTCCGGGTTGGCGCTTTGATAACAAGCGGCCTTGCCTGGTGCGTTAAGGCTGCTGGCCTCTTCGCGGGCTTGCCTGCTCCCACAGGGATTGCACAGGATTTGAAGCCGATGCGATCGAGGTGGGAGACTCTATGGTCTCTGGTAAGGGTAGCCGGAGCATCTTCAGCGCCTGTGAGATCGAGCGCCGCCCGCGCGGCGCAATCGCGAGCTGCGCTCGCTCCTACGTTTGTTTCGGGCCAGTAACGCCTGTGAC
>NZ_AEWE02000126.1:0-16897 GCF_000190455.2 Pseudomonas sp. TJI-51 | reverse complement strand
TTCGCGGGCACGCCCGCTGCCACAGGTTCAGTGTGATCCATGTGGGAGCGGGCGTGCCCGCGAAGGGGCGCGAAGCGGCCCCACTGCATTTTTGCCCCCAAACAGATCCCGAACGGCGCTACACTCTGCACCCCCGACCGATACGGCCAATACGAGGCTCCCGCATGCAGTATCGCGACTTGCGCGACTTCATCCGTGGCCTGGAACAGCGCGGCGAGCTCAAGCGCATCCAGGTTCCGATCTCCCCCGTCCTGGAAATGACCGAGGTCTGCGACCGCACCCTGCGTGCCAAAGGCCCGGCGTTATTGTTCGAAAACCCCACAGGCTTCGACATCCCGGTGCTCGGCAACCTGTTTGGCACCCCGGAGCGCGTGGCCATGGGCATGGGCGCCGAGTCGGTCGATGAACTGCGGGAAATCGGCAAATTGCTGGCGTTTCTCAAGGAGCCCGAGCCGCCGAAGGGCCTGAAGGACGCCTGGTCGAAGCTGCCGATCTTCAAGAAAGTCGTGTCGATGGCGCCGAAAGTGGTCAAGGACGCGGTCTGCCAGGAAGTGCTGGTCGAGGGTGACGACGTCGACCTTGGCGCGCTGCCTATCCAGCACTGCTGGCCTGGCGACGTGGCGCCGCTGATCACCTGGGGCCTTACCGTGACCCGCGGGCCGAACAAGGACCGCCAGAACCTGGGTATCTACCGGCAGCAGGTGATCGGCCGCAACAAGGTCATCATGCGTTGGCTCAGCCACCGGGGCGGTGCGCTCGACTACCGCGAATGGTGCGAGAAGAACCCGGGCCAGCCGTTCCCGGTTGCGGTCGCCTTGGGCGCAGACCCGGCAACCATTCTGGGCGCCGTGACGCCGGTACCGGACACCCTCTCCGAATATGCCTTTGCCGGCCTGCTGCGCGGCAACCGCACGGAACTGGTGAAGTGCCGTGGCAGCAACCTGCAGGTGCCGGCCACCGCCGAAATCATCCTGGAAGGCGTGATTCACCCTGGCGAAATGGCCCCCGAGGGCCCGTATGGTGACCATACCGGCTACTACAACGAAGTGGACAGCTTCCCGGTGTTCACCGTCGAGCGCATCACCCACCGGCTCAAGCCGATCTACCACAGCACCTACACCGGTCGCCCGCCTGATGAGCCGGCCATTCTCGGTGTCGCGCTGAACGAAGTGTTCGTGCCGATCCTGCAAAAGCAGTTCCCTGAGATCACCGACTTCTACCTGCCGCCGGAAGGTTGCTCGTACCGCATGGCGGTGGTGACCATGAAGAAGCAGTACCCCGGCCATGCCAAGCGCGTGATGTTGGGTGTATGGTCGTTCCTGCGACAGTTCATGTACACCAAGTTCGTTATTGTCACCGATGACGATATCAACGCCCGGGACTGGAACGATGTGATCTGGGCAATCACCACACGCATGGACCCCAAGCGTGATACGGTGATGATCGACAACACCCCGATCGACTACCTCGACTTCGCGTCGCCGGTGTCGGGGTTGGGGTCGAAGATGGGCCTGGATGCCACGCACAAGTGGCCAGGCGAGACTACACGCGAATGGGGGCGGGTCATCGTCAAGGACGAAGCCGTCACCCGGCGTATCGATGAGCTGTGGGATCAGTTGGGAATAGATTGATGCAGGTAACGTTGCAGCCGTCCGGGGCGGTGCTGGCGCTCGAACCCGGGGAACGGATCCTGGATGGAGCGCGGCGGCTGGGCTATGACTGCCCGAACAGCTGCCGCAATGGCAATTGCCATGTCTGCGCCGCGTTGTTGGTCGAGGGCCGGGTCCGTCAGGACGGCGAAATCCGCGACCATGGCGAGTTGTTCACCTGCATTGCCGAACCGCTGGAGGACTGCGTGTTGCTCTGGGACGGTGTGCTCGCCCTGGGCGAGCTGCCAGTGCGCAAGCTGGCGTGCAGCGTGAGTGAATGCGTTGACGTCGGTGGCGACGTGTGGCGGGTGCGCTTGCGTGCACCGGCGGGCAAACCCCCGCGTTACCACGCCGGGCAGTACCTGATGATCGAGCGTGAGGGCGGCAAGCAGGCGGCCTTCTCGCTGGCGTCCGCGCCGCACGGCGGGCGTGAACTGGAGCTGCACGTACTGGCGCGCGAGCCCAGTGCCCAGCAACTGATCGAGCAGCTCAGGCGCGACGGCCTGGCGCGTATCGAAATGCCGTTTGGCGACACCCACCTGGCCGAGTTGCCCGAGGGCCCGTTGGTATTGATTGCCGCCGGCACCGGCATGGGCCAGATGCACAGCCTGGTCGAGCATTGCCGCGCCAAGGGTTTCCAGTACCCGGTGCACCTGTACTGGGGGGTGCGTCGGCCTGAAGATTTTTACCAGATCGAGCACTGGGACGAATGGCAGCGCCTGCCCAACCTGTACCTGCACCAGGTGGTCAGCGATCTGTGCGGCTGGGAAGGGCGGTGCGGTATGTTGCATGAAGCCGTTTGCGAGGACATTGCCGACCTCAATACTGTGCATGTGTATGCCAGTGGCTCGCCAAACATGATCTACGCCACACTCGACGCCTTGGTCGAAGCCGGCATGGATGCGCACCGCATGCGTGCCGATGTATTTGCCTATGCCCCACGTGGCTAATAACCCAAGTTGGCAAGTCAGGTTATAAGGCGGTAATTGTTACCGCCTTGATTAATAACTTTCCCTGTTGTTGAAACAATCATTCCCAGTCGTCGGCTACGCGTATGAAACCTGGCCACGAAGGCTTGAGTATTCCTGCGGTTCTGGCCTATGGTTAGTGCAAGCGCCTTGGTATAGAGGCCTTGGCGCTTAACCTCATCGAATTTCGCTACATCCGTAGTTCACAGGAATCCTGGCGGCAGCTTATGTCGGCACTTGAAAGCATGTCGTGGAAAGTTTCATATCCACCGACACTCGACTTTGGTCAGCAACATACGCACGAACAGTTGTTCAACTCCATGAAGACCACCATGTCTCGGCACCCGGGTGGGCCGGTGTGGCTGTTTGCCTATGGCTCGTTGATCTGGCGCCCCGAGTGCAATTCGGTGGAGCGCCAGCGCGCACGCGTACATGGTTATCACCGGGGGCTCTACTTGTGGTCGCATGAGCATCGCGGTACCCCGGAAACCCCCGGGCTGGTATTCGGCCTGGACCGTGGCGGGTCCTGCAGTGGCTTTGCCTACCGGCTGGATGAAAGCAACCTGGACGACTCGCTCATGGCCCTGTGGCAACGCGAGATGCCTTACCCGGCCTATCGGCCGCATTGGCTCAACTGCCGGCTGGGCGATGGCACCAAGGTGCAGGCGCTGGGCTTTGTGCTGGAGCGGCATTTACCCTGCTATGCCGGCGATCTGCCGGATACCTTGCTCAGCCATATCCTGGCCAGCGCCAAAGGGCGCTACGGCACCACCCGCGACTATGTCGAACAGACCTTGCAGGCCCTGCGCAGCCACCAGATGCCTGATCGCAACCTGGAGGCGCGGTTCCGCCGTTGCCATAACCCGCGCGAGGTTTGATCAGCCTGTGCCGGCCTATTCGCGGGCACGCCCGCGAAAAGGCCGCAACGGCAGATGAAGATCTAAAGCCTTACCTTGCCAGCACCACCAACTTACCCACAGCCTGCCGCTGCCCCAGTTTCTCAATGGCAGCCCCGGCCTCGGCCAGTGGATAAGTCTGCGACACCAGCGGCTTCAACTTGCCTTGGGCATGCCAGGCAAACAGCTGCTGGAAGTTGGCCGCATTGTCCTGCGGCTGGCGCTGGGCAAACGCACCCCAGAACACCCCAAGCACCGCCGCGCCCTTGAGCAGCACCAGGTTGGCTGCCAGCTGTGGAATGGTGCCACTGGCGAACCCCACCACCAGCAACCGGCCATTCCAGGCCAGCCCGCGTACCGCCTGCTCGAACAGCTCGCCACCGACCGGGTCATAGATCACGTCGACCCCCTGGCCGTTGGTCAGGCGCTTGATTTCCTCGCGCAGGCTGGCCTGGCTGTAGTCGATCAGTTCATCTGCCCCGGCTGCCTTGGCCACCGCCAGTTTGTCGGCACTGCTGGCGGCCGCGATTACCCGTGCCCCCATGGCCTTGCCGATCTCCACCGCTGCCAGGCCGACGCCACCGGACGCGCCCAGCACCAGCAAGGTCTCACCCGCTTGCAACTGGCCGCGCTGGCGCAGGGCATGCATCGAGGTGCCATAGGTCATGCCAAACGCCGCTGCCGTGGTGAAGTCCATGCTCGCCGGGATCGGCAGCACGTTGTAGAACGGCACTGCCACCTGCTCGGCAAACGCCCCCCAGCCGGTCAGCGCCATGACCCGGTCACCGACCTTGAAGGCGCCGGCCTTTTCCCCGACCGCGGCTACCACACCGGCCGCCTCACCACCGGGGGAGAACGGCAGCGGTGGCTGAAACTGGTACTTGCCTTCGATGATCAGCGTGTCAGGAAAGTTGACCCCGGCAGCCTGCACGTCCAGCAGGATTTCGTTGTTCTTCGGCAGTGGGCTGGCGACTTCTTCCAGCACCAGGTTGCCCGCCGGGCCAAGGGTTTTGCACAACACAGCTTTCATTGGGGCTATTCCTTTGCGGGTCGTGGCCGATAAGTGTAGGAGGGCGGTGTACCGGGTCAACGAGCATGGCCCGCCCTGATGGGCAGGCATAAGCGGCGGCGTGAGCCTGGGCTTGGGTTTGCGCGCAGCGCTGGGTAAGCTGGCGCCAATTGGAATGAGGAGCGAATTCGTGAAAGCGTGGATCTTGATGGTACTGGCGCTGTTGCTGCCAACTGCGGCCATGGCCGAAGAAGCCAAGGAGGGTGCCCCCAAGGTTGCCTACATCACCCTGAGCCCGCCTTTTGTCGGCAACTATGCCCTGGATGGCGGCCCCCGCCTGCGGGTGTACAAGGCCGATGTGGCCCTGCGTGTGACCGGTGATGAAGCCGCCAAGGCCGTTCAGCACCACGAACCGCTGATCCGTAACCAGCTGGTGGCGCTGTTCACCCAACAGACTGTCGACAGCATGAGCAATGTCGAGGCCAAGGAGCACCTGCGCCAGGAGGCACTGAAACAGGTGCAGCAGGTAATGGAAGCCGAAGAGGGCAAGCCGATCGTTGAGGACCTGCTGTTCAACAACCTGATCGTGCAGTAAACGGCGCCGCTGGCGCGCGGTTTCAGCGCAACGCGACAATCACCGCCCATTGCTCGGCGGTTACCGGCATGACCGACAGGCGGCTGCCCTTCTGCACCAGCGGCAGTTCGGCCAGGCCGGCCTGCTGCTTCAGCTGGCCCAGCTCCAGTACCCGTGGCAGGGTTTGCACATGCGCCACATCCACTGCGCTCCACGGGTTCTTCTCGGCTGTGGCCTTGGCATCATGGTATGGGCTTTGTGGGTCCAGGGCAGTCGGGTCGGGGTAAGCCGCACGAATGATTTCGCCAATACCGGCGATGCCAGGCTGCGGGCAGCTGGAATGGTAGAAAAAGAACCTGTCACCCTCGCTCATGGCCCGCAGGAAATTACGCGCCTGGTAATTGCGCACGCCGTCCCAGCGCGCTTCGCCCAGGCGCCCCAGCGCTTCGATGGAGAGTTCGTCGGGCTCGGATTTCATCAGCCAGTAGGCCATGCGTGTTGCTCCTGAAAAGGTTTGTAATAACCTGTTGCACGAAACCGACAGCCGGTTGGCGTCAAGGTTTGCTTGCAGACGCAGGTTGTCGGAAAATGCGCCCCGTTTAATGCGCGATGCTCCGGCGGTACTCAGAAAGCCGCCGAGCCTGAACAGTTTGCCTTGGGGGGCAATCTTCCATGTATCAACGTAAAAAACCGGATCTGCTGTGGGTCCTGGTGTTTATTTTTGGCCTGGGTGTGGTCACTACCGGTTATGCGCAAGGGCTATGGGAGCGCAAGCTGGACAACGCCTACCAAACGTCGGCAGACGCCAGCCAGCCACAACGTTGATGTCCCCTGCTGGCGCCGATTACCGCGGCGCCAGGTACCAGCCACGGTCCGAGACCGTGCCCTGCAACGGTACGTCCCAACTGGCCTGCGCCAGCCGCTCGACCTTCTGGCACTCATGTGCCAAGCCCAGCAGCAACGGTTTTTTCCAGCTTTGCCGGCGCCCCTGGTAGGCCAGGCTGCGGTCATAGAAGCCGCCACCCATGCCCAGGCGGCCGCCCACCTCATCAAAGCCCACCAGTGGTAACAGAATCAGGTCCAGTGCCCAGATGGGCCGTTGGCGTTTGCGCTCGATAACCGGTTCGGGGATACGGAAACGGTTGGGTCGCAGTTTTTCCCCTGGCTCGAAACGCTGGAACACCATGCGCGTGCGCGGCCAGGCATGCAGTACCGGCAGGTAGGTGCGCTTGCCGCGGCGCTGGGCTTCACGCAATAACAGGCGCGGGTCTATTTCGCCGTCGTTGGGCAGGTACAGGGCAATGTGCCTGGCGCGGCGGAACAGGGGGTGCTGGGCCAGTTGCCGGTACAGCCCACGGGCCGCCTGGCGTTGCTGGGCGGGGGTGAGGGCGCGACGGGCATTGCGCAGCAAACGGCGAAGCTGAGGGCGGGTAAGCGGCGCGGTGTCGGTCATGGCACAGGCGATCCCAGGGGTGCTGGCCGCCAGACGCGGCACAAACGAATTGCCCGCCACAGGGGGCGGGCAAGGAATTCAGGCTCCCCGATAAGACCGCTATCGGTGTAGCCCTTGAACCCGAAAGTTCAAGGTGGAGATTGCAGGGGGCGTTAAGGCTTTCCGTCGGGCGGACATGCACACCGGCCCCAGCGTGCAACCCCCGTGGTTGTGCGTATCGGCTCAGGGACATAACCGACTGGCGCATCCCCCAGGGAGTGGCGCCAGTATACCAATCTCAGCCGATTTTGGTATCCGTGTCGTCGGACAAAGCCTTGTCTACCCGATCCAGCAGGTCGCGCACCTGTTCGCGGTTGGTGCCGCTGACGGGCGCCGCGCTGCGGTCTTCCTGGCGGTGCAGCATCTCGTGGGTGATGTTCAACGCGGCCATGACGGCAATGCGGTCGGCGCCGATCACCTTGCCGCTGCTGCGGATCTCGCGCATCTTGCTGTCCAGGTAGCGGGCTGCGCTGACCAGGTTGTTGCGCTCTTCCGGCGGGCAGATGATCGAGTAGTCCTTGTCGAGGATCTGCACGGTGACGCTATTGCTTGAACTCATGAGTCTTGCTCCAGAGCCTTGAGGCGTAAAATCATCGACTCGACCTTGCGCTTGGCTATCTCGTTTTTTTCGATGAGGTGGGCGCGCTCTTCGCGCCAGGACTTTTCCTGAGCTACTAGGAGTGCATTTTGCCGTTTTAGTTGCTCGACACGTTCGATCAGCAGCTCGAAACGGCTCATCAGTGCCTGCAGGTCGTTCTCTTGCGTGGGTTGCACTCGATTCGCTCCGTCGTTCGGTCACCTGGCGATGATGCCTCTCCCTGGGTGGCGACGGCCAGTGCCGATGGTCTTGGCGCGCCTGCCGGTGCTAGGATACAAGGCCTCATTCTAGTCATTTGCGCCGTCTGGCGCCTAGCTGCCCATGCCCAATACCCAATCGCCCTACATCGCTTTCGCCATGCTGCTGTCCAGCAATGGCCACCCTGTCACCCCGGCCGAACTGCACGGCCTGCTGATTGGCCGCAGCTGCGCCGGTGCCGGCTTCGATGCCGACGGCTGGCTGGCCGACGCGGCGCAACTGCTGGAAACCGAGCCCGGTGACACCGTGCGCAACGCCCTGGTTGGCCTGCAGGAAATGGTCAAGGGCGAGCTCACCAGCGACGACATGGCCATCGTTCTGCTGCTGCCTTCCGACGATGCCGCGCTGACCGACCGCGCCACCGCGCTGGGGCAGTGGTGCCAGGGCTTCATCACCGGCTTTGGCCTGAACGCCGGCGGCAAGGACTTGTCCGACGAGGCCAAGGAAGTGCTGCAGGACCTGGTGGCCATTTCCCAGGTGCAGGAAGCCCTCGAAGAATCCGAAGACGGCGAGAGCGACTACATGGAAGTCATGGAGTACCTGCGCGTTGCGCCGCTGCTGCTGTTCTCCGAGCTGGCCAAGCCTTCCGCACCCGCGCCCAAGCCATCGCTGCACTGATCAACCAGGGGTAGTCTGCCCATGAGCCACATTCCCAAGGCCGAGTATGCCCGGCGGCGCAAGGCGCTGATGGCGCAGATGGTCCCCAACAGCATCGCCATCCTGCCCGCCGCCGCGGTTGCCATCCGCAACCGCGACGTCGAGCACGTGTACCGCCAGGACAGCGACTTCCAGTACCTCAGCGGCTTCCCCGAGCCAGAGGCGGTCATTGCCCTGATCCCCGGGCGTGAGCACGGTGAGTACGTGTTGTTCTGCCGTGAGCGCAACCCCGAGCGGGAGCTGTGGGATGGCCTGCGCGCCGGCCAGGAAGGCGCGGTGAGTGATTATGGCGCCGACGATGCATTCCCCATCGCAGACATCGACGAAATCCTGCCTGGCCTGATCGAAGGCCGCGAGCGGGTGTACAGCGCCATGGGCAGCAACCCTGAATTCGACCGCCGGTTGATGGACTGGATCAACGTGATCCGCTCCAAGGCCCGGCTGGGTGCCCAGCCACCGAACGAGTTCGTTGCGCTGGATCATCTGCTGCATGACATGCGCCTGTATAAATCGGCAGCGGAAGTGAAGGTCATGCGCGCGGCTGCAGACATTTCTGCGCGTGCCCATGTGCGGGCCATGCAGGCCTGCCGGGCCGGGTTGTACGAATACAGCCTGGAAGCCGAGCTGGACTACGAGTTCCGCAAGGGCGGGGCGAAGATGCCGGCCTACGGTTCCATCGTTGCCGCTGGGCGCAATGGCTGCATCCTGCACTACCAGCAGAATGACGCACCGCTCAGGGAGGGCGACCTGGTGCTGATCGACGCCGGCTGCGAAATCGACTGCTACGCCAGTGACATCACCCGCACCTTCCCGGTCAGCGGGCGCTTTTCACCCGAGCAGAAGGCTATCTACGAGCTGGTGCTCAAGGCGCAGGCGGCCGCGTTCGCCGAAATCGCCCCCGGCAAGCACTGGAACCATGCCCATGAGGCGACCGTGCGGGTCATCACCACCGGGCTGGTGGAACTGGGCCTGCTGGAAGGCGATGTGCAGGCGCTGATCGACAGCGAAGCCTACCGCGCCTTCTACATGCACCGCGCCGGCCACTGGCTGGGCATGGATGTGCACGATGTGGGCGAGTACAAGGTGGGGGGTGAATGGCGGGTGCTGGAACCGGGTATGGCGCTGACCGTCGAACCGGGTATCTACATTGGTGCCGACAATCAGGCCGTGGCCAAGAAGTGGCGCGGCATTGGCGTAAGGATCGAGGACGACGTGGTGGTGACCAGGCAAGGTTGTGAAATCCTCACTTCGGGCGTGCCACGCACGGTCGCCGAGATCGAGGCGCTGATGCAGGCTGCACGCAAGGACGCCGCATGAACCGGGTAAACCTGGCAATCATTGGTGGCGGCCTGGTGGGTGCCAGCCTGGCGTTGGCCTTGCAGGCCGGGGCCAAGGCCAGAGGCTGGAAGATCCTGCTGATCGAGCCGTTCGCCCCTGGCGACAGTTACCAGCCCAGCTACGATGCCCGCTCTTCGGCCTTGTCCTTCGGCACCCAGCAGATCTACCAGCAACTGGGCCTGTGGCAGGCCATTGGCCAGCGCGCCGAGCCGATCCGGCAGATTCACGTTTCCGACCGTGGCCGCTTTGGCGCCACCCGCCTGGACGCCCAGGAAGAAGGCGTGCCGGCGCTGGGTTACGTGGTGGAGAACGCCTGGCTGGGCCAGTGCCTGTGGCAAGGCCTGGACCGCGAGGTGGTCAGCTGGCGCTGCCCGGCAGAAGTGGCCGCGCTGCAGGCGTTCGACGGTGGCTACCAGCTGCGCTTGAACGACGACACCCAGCTGCAATGCGACCTGGCAGTGCTGGCCGACGGCGGCCGTTCTGGTTTGCGCGAGCAACTGGGCATCCAGGTACGCCATACGCCCTACCAGCAAAGCGCCCTGATCGCCAACATCAGCCCTGGCGAGGCCCATGGCGGCCAGGCCTTCGAGCGCTTCACCGAAGACGGCCCCATGGCCCTGCTGCCATTGCCGGATAACCGCTGCGCGCTGGTATGGACCCGCCAGGGCATGGACGCAAAACGCCTGGCCGCGATCGACGAGCGCAGTTTCCTGCGCGAGTTGCAGGGGGTGTTCGGCTACCGGCTGGGCGCGCTGCGCCAGGTGGGTGCACGGCATCTGTACCCGCTGTCGTTGATCGAAGCCCAGGAGCAGGTGCGGCCACAGTTGGTGGTGCTGGGCAACGCTGCGCACAGCTTGCACCCGATTGCCGGGCAGGGGTTCAACTTGTCGTTGCGTGACGTGCAGGCGTTGGCCGAGGCGCTGCTTGCCGGCCCGCAGCGCCCGGGCGACCTGGCCACGCTGCAGGCCTATCACCAGCGCCAGCGCCTGGACCAGGCCATGACCATCGGCTTCTCCGACCAGGTCACCCGCCTGTTCGGCAGCCAGCAGCCGTTGCTGGCCGCCGGGCGCAACCTGGGCCTGCTCGGGCTCGACCTGCTGCCACCGGCCAAAAGCTGGTTCGCTCGCCAGGCGATGGGCCTGGGCACCCGCCCCGACCGGCAGGGCCAGGCATGAGCAACCCACGTAAACGCGCGCGCCGGGCGCGCATGCTGCGCTGGCTGTTGAACCTTTACCCGCCTTACCTGGGGGCAGGTATCCGCGTGCAGCACATCAGCCCGGACCTGCGCAGCGTGAAGGTGGCGATGAAGCTGACGCGCTGGAACCGCAATTACGTCGGTACCCAGTTTGGCGGCAGCCTGTATGCCATGGTCGACCCGTTCTACATGCTGTTACTGATCGAGCAGCTGGGGCGCGACTACATTGTCTGGGACAAGGCCGCCAGCATCGATTTCATCGCGCCGGGCAAAGGCCCGGTGTTTGCCGAATTCCACGTCGATGACGCGCTGCTGGACGACATTCGCCAGCAGACCGCTACCGGCAAGAAGTGCCTGCCGCGTGTGCAGGTCGATATCCGCGATGGCGCCGGCGAACTGGTGGCGCGGGTCGATAAAACCCTATATGTGCGGCTCAAGCCGCAAGCGAGGCTGGCGTAGGCATGGAAATGCGCGCAGATCTGTTGATTGTCGGTGCCGGTATGGTCGGCAGCGCCCTGGCCCTGGCGTTACGCCACAGTGGCTTGCAAATCCTCTTGCTCGACGGCGGCCCGCTGACGGTCAAGCCGTTCGATGCCCTGGCGCCGTTCGAACCGCGTGTCAGCGCATTGTCGGCCGCCAGCCAGCGCATTCTCGAACGCCTCGGGGCCTGGGAGGGCATTGCCCAGCGGCGTGCCACGCCGTATTCCGACATGCATGTGTGGGACGGCAGCGGCACCGGGCAGATCCACTTTTCGGCAGCCAGCGTGCACGCCCAGGTGCTCGGCCATATCGTCGAGAACCGCGTGGTGCAGGACAGCCTGCTGGAGCGCCTGCACGACAGCGATGTCGGCCTGCTGGCCAACGCGCGGCTGGAACAACTGCGCCGCTCTGGCGATGACTGGCTGTTGACTCTTGCCGATGGCCGGCGCCTGCGCGCGCCGCTGGTGGTCGCGGCCGATGGCGCCCATTCGGCCGTGCGGCGGCTGGCCGGTTGCGACACCCGCGAATGGGATTACCTGCACCACGCCATCGTGACCAGCGTGCGTTGCAGCGCCGGGCACCAGGCCACAGCCTGGCAGCGCTTCACCGATGAGGGGCCGCTGGCCTTCCTGCCGTTGACCCGAGGTGGCCAGCAAGACTGGTGCTCGATCGTCTGGTCGACCACGCCGGAGCAGGCCGAGCGGTTGATGGCGCTGGATGACGCTGCCTTCGTGCAGGCCCTGGAGCGGGCCTTCGAGGGGCGCCTGGGGAGCGTGTTGCAGGCCGACCCACGTGTGTGTGTACCGCTGCGTCAGCGTCACGCCAAGCGCTACGTGGAGCACGGCCTTGCGTTGGTGGGTGATGCGGCCCACACCATCCACCCCTTGGCCGGGCAGGGCGTCAACCTGGGGTTTCTGGATGCGGTGGTGCTGGCCGACGTACTGGGCAAGGCCTGCGAGCGTGGCGAACGGCTGGCGGATGTGAAGGTACTGAGCCGTTACGAGCGCCGGCGCATGCCGCATAACCTGGCGCTGATGGCGGCGATGGAAGGGTTCGAGCGGTTGTTCCAGGCCAACCCGCTGCCGTTGCGCTGGTTGCGCAACAGTGGGCTGAAGCTGGTGCAGCAGATGCCCGAAGCCAAGGCGATGTTCGTGCGCCAGGCGTTGGGGCTGTCCGGGGATTTGCCGGAATTGGCCAGGGCTTGAGATGGCCGGGGCCGCTTTGCGGCCCCTCTGCAACATCCGGTAACGGCTCAAAGGATGAGCAAGAAAATGGGATTCACTACCATTTGCGCCTCTCATACCTTCCGAGGAGCGCTTTCCATGTTGCCACGCAAGCCCCTACTGGCCGCCCTGGCCCTGACTTTGTTCGGCGGCACCGCCCAGGCAGCGGAAGAAGTGGTGGTGTACTCCTCGCGCATCGATGAGCTGATCAAGCCGGTGTTCGATGCCTATACCGCCAAAACCGGCGTCAAGATCAAGTTCATCACCGACAAGGAAGCGCCGCTGATGCAGCGCATCAAGGCCGAGGGCGACAATGGCGTGGCCGACCTGCTGCTGACCGTCGATGCCGGCAACCTGTGGCAGGCCGAGCAAATGGGCATCCTGCAGCCGATCAAGTCCGCCACCATCGACCAGAACATTCCGCCGCAGTACCGCGCCTCGTCCCATGACTGGACCGGCCTCAGCTTGCGCGCGCGCACCATCGTCTACTCCAGCGAGCGGGTCAAACCGGCAGAGTTGAGCACCTACGAGGCCCTGGCCGACAAGCAATGGGAAGGCCGCCTGTGCCTGCGCACGGCGAAAAAGGTCTACAACCAGTCGCTGACCGCCACCCTGATCGAAACCCATGGCGAGGCGAAGACCGAGCAAATCGTCAAAGGCTGGGTCAACAACCTGTCCACCGATGTGTTCTCCGACGACAACGCGGTGATCCAGGCCATCGAGGCCGGCCAGTGCGACGTGGGCATCGTCAACACCTACTACTACGGCCGCCTGCACAAGCAGAACCCGCAGTTGCCGGTGAAGCTCTTCTGGCCCAACCAGGGCGACCGTGGCGTGCACGTGAACCTGTCGGGCATTGGCCTGACCAAACATGCACCGCACCCCGAGGCGGCGACCAAGCTGGTGGAGTGGATGACGGGTGAAGAAGCGCAGAAACTGTTCGCCGACATCAACCAGGAATTCCCGGCCAACCCGAAGGTCAGGCCATCGGAAGAAGTGGCAGCGTGGGGCAGCTTCAAGGCAGACAGCATTCCGGTGGAAATTGCCGGCAAACGCCAGGCTGAAGCCATCCGCCTGATGGATCGGGCTGGCTGGAATTAAGCGCCGGGCTTTATCCTCTCGGGGCCTGAAAGGGCCTCTTCGCGGGCTCGCCCGCTCCCACAGGATCTGCACTGCCCTTGAGATTTGGGCAGTCCCTGTGGGAGCGGGCGAGCCCGCGAACGACCGCAAAGCGGTCGCAAACCAGCCATAGAGACATTCACCTTGTCCCACACCCCCCAACGCCGCTGGTACTTGCCGGTATCGCTGATCGCTGCCCTGGTGCTCCTGCCCCTCAGCGTGCTGCTGCTGTCGTGGCAATCCATAGACGTGCAGATCTGGTCGCACCTGCTCGACACCCAGATGAGCCGCCTGCTGGGTAACACCCTGACGCTGGTTCTGGGGGTGGGCATCGGCGTCACCGTGCTGGGCGTCAGCCTGGCCTGGCTCACCAGCCTCTGTGAGTTCCCCGGCCGGCGCTGGCTGGACTGGGCGCTGATGTTGCCGTTCGCCATACCCGCCTATGTGCTGGCTTTCGTGTTCGTCGGCCTGCTAGACTTCGCGGGCCCGGTGCAGACCGCACTGCGCGAGGTATTCGGCCCCATGCGCCTGCCCCGGGTGCGCTCTACCGGCGGGGTCATCATCGTGCTGGTGCTGGTGTTCTACCCCTATGTCTACCTGCTGGCGCGCACGGCGTTCCTGGCACAGGGCAAAGGCTTGATGGAGGCCGCGCGGGTGCTTGGGTTATCACCCTTGCAGGCCTTCTGGCGGGTGGCGCTGCCCATGGCGCGGCCGGCGATCGGCGCCGGTGTCGCCCTGGCGCTGATGGAAACCCTGGCCGATTTCGGCGCGGTGGCGGTGTTCAATTTCGACACCTTCACCACAGCCATCTACAAGACCTGGTACGGGTTTTTCAGCCTGTCCAGCGCAGCCCAGCTGGCCAGCCTTTTGCTGCTGGCGGTGATGCTGGTGCTGTACGGCGAGCGCCGTGCCCGCGGCGCCAGCCGCAGTGGCAACGAGCGGCCACGCGGGCAGGCGCTGTACCGCTTGCGCGGGCTGAAGGCGTTGCTGGCCAGCGGCTGGTGCCTGCTGGTGTTCGCCTGCGCCTTCGTCATCCCGCTGCTGCAACTGCTGGTGTGGTTCTGGCAGCGCGGGCGGCATGACCTGGACGAGCGCTATGTCGGCCTGGTGTCGCACACCTTGTACCTGGGCGCCATGGCCGCGCTGCTCACCGTGAGCGCAGCATTGCTGCTGGCCTTCGCCCGACGCCAGGCGCCGAGCGCCGGCATACGCGCCGGGGTCGGCCTGGCCAACCTGGGCTATGCCTTGCCCGGTTCGGTGTTGGCGGTGTCGATCATGCTGGCCTTCAGTTACCTGGACAACCAGCTGGTCATCCCGTTGTCCGGCTGGTTGGGCGGGGCCGGCAAACCGTTGCTGCTGGGCAGCCTGTCGGCCTTGCTGCTGGCTTACCTGGTGCGCTTTATCGCCGTAGCTTACGGGCCACTGGAAAGCAGCCTGGAGCGCATTCGGCCTTCTTTGCCCGAGGCTTCACGCAGCCTGGGTGTCGGCGGTGCCAGGTTGTTCCTCAAGGTCTACCTGCCGCTGTTGCTGCCTGGCGCCCTCAGCGCCGCCTTGTTGGTGTTTGTCGACGTACTCAAGGAAATGCCGGCCACCTTGCTGATGCGGCCGTTCGGCTGGGACACGCTTGCTGTGCGGGTTTTCGAGATGACCAGTGAAGGCGAATGGGCGCGAGCGTCGTTGCCCGCCCTGACGCTGGTGCTGGTGGGCCTGTTGCCGGTCATCGGCCTGATCCGCCGTTCGGCCCGTCGACCCGGCCACGGTCACTGAGGGTGCCAGCGCGCGGGCTTGCGGCTACAATGCGCGGCATTCGCGCGGCGGGTGTCAAACAACAAGAGCTGACGCGCAACGTCATCGACCGCCGCCGCTTCGCCACGCCCGGAAGGAGAAACCCATGGGACAGCGCACGCTTTTGTACGACCTGCACCTGGCGCTAGGCGCCAAAACGGTCGATTTCGGTGGCTGGGACATGCCCCTGCACTATGGCTCGCAGGTCGAGGAGCACCATCAGGTGCGCAGCGATTGCGGGGTGTTCGATGTCTCCCACATGACTGTGATCGATGTCGATGGTAGCGATGCCACCGCCTGGCTGCAGCGCCTGCTGGCCAACGATGTGGCCCGCCTCGTCGACACTGGCAAAGCGCTATACAGCCCGCTGCTGCAGGCGCAGGGCGGAGTGATCGACGACCTGATCGTATACCGTACGGAACATGGCTATCGCCTGGTCACCAACGCCGCTACCCGCGCCAAGGTGCTCGGCTGGCTGCAGCAGCAGCGTGACGGTTTTGCCGTGGACTTCAAGGTCCGCCCCGACCTGGCCATCCTTGCCATCCAGGGCCCGCGTGCCCGAGAAAAGGTTGCGCCCCTGCTTAGCGCCGCGCGTGCCGCGCTGATCCGCGAACTGCGCCCATTCGAGGGCTTTGCCGAAGGCGACTGGTTCATTGCCCGCACCGGTTATACCGGTGAAGACGGCCTCGAGATCATCTTCCCTGGCGACCAGGCCGTGGGCTTCTTCAACGACCTGGTGGGTGCTGGCATCGCCCCCAGCGGCCTTGGCGCCCGCGACACCCTGCGCCTGGAAGCCGGCATGAACCTGTACGGCCAGGACATTGACGAGCAGCACACCCCGCTTACCTCCAACCTGGGCTGGAGCATTGCCTGGGAGCCTGCCGAGCGTGACTTCATTGGCCGCGCTGCCCTGTTGGCGGAAATCGAGCACGGTGTGCAGGAAAAACTGGTCGGCCTGGTACTGGAAGAGCGCGGCGTGCTGCGCGCCCATCAGGTCGTGCGTGTCGCCGGTATTGGCGAAGGGGAGATCACCAGTGGTAGTTTCTCGCCTACGCTGAGCAAGTCCATTGCCTTGGCGCGCGTGCCCATGGCCACTGGTGACCGGGCCGAGGTGGAAATTCGCGGCAAGTGGTACCCGGTGCGGGTGGTCAAACCGACCTTCGTGCGCCACGGCAAGATCCTGATCTGAACCATTATTTACCGGCGGGCGTACCGCTGAGCCAATCGAGGAATTCAAGACATGAGCAATATCCCCGCCGAACTGCGTTTCGCCGAAAGCCACGAGTGGGCCCGCCTGGAAGCTGACGGCAGCGTCACCGTGGGCATCAGCGACCACGCCCAGGAGGCCTTGGGTGACGTGGTGTTCGTCGAGCTTGCCGAAGTCGGCAAGGTGTTCGCCGCGGGCGACGCTGCCGGTGTGGTCGAGTCGGTCAAGGCCGCTTCGGACATCTATGCCCCGGTGGGTGGCGAAGTGATCGCGGTGAACGAAGAGCTGGCTGACAGCCCGGAGCAGCTCAACGAAGAGCCTTACGGGGCGTGGATCTTCAAGCTCAAGCCAAGCGACAAGGCCGAGCTGGACAAGCTGCTGGATGCTGCTGGTTACAAGGCCGCTATCGGCGAATAAGGCTTCAGGCCTGATCGCCGGCAAGCCAGCTC
>NZ_AEWE02000125.1:4090-5344 GCF_000190455.2 Pseudomonas sp. TJI-51 | reverse complement strand
CGGGCCAGTGAGGCCTGTGACAGGCGTGCGCGACCGCCTTGTTCATACGACACAATATCAAGCCATGCGCCAAAGCGTTCGCGCGCAAATCCCACAGGAATGATTGGCCCGAAACAAACGCAGGAACATTTTCAGCGCCTGTGAGATCGAGCGCCGCCCGCGCNNCGCGGGCGGCGCTCGGTCTTACAGGCGCCGAAGCTGCTGCGGCGAACAAAGCGGGCATCCGTGACCGAGCAGGTGCCACACTATCTTTCCAAGATGCGCGACTCAGAGTTACGCCAAAGCCACCAGATACCTACAGCCTGGCGAAACTTCGCTCATTTTCGCTCAACGGTACCCACCGCTGACTTAAAACCCTACGGGTATTGGCGTGGTCTTTCCCGTCGCTCGCAAAAAAACGTCCCTCATCCCCTCGGGAGGTTACGAAGTTTGCGGCTAATGCCACACCAGTCCAGAGATCACTTTGGACGTAGGAAATTTCTGCGACGCACGTAGGTACCAAGACTGATAGCTGCATGCCTTTTGATCTCACAGGTGCTGGAATGCTTGCTGCGAGCATCTGGTTCCGTTGACGCTCACTCAACCCCGCCCCTTCCCCGTCAATCAACATCCGACGCTCCAAATACGAGGATCTGTGACTGAACATCATCTGAATCGATCATGGTAGCCAGTCTTATTCGGCCGATCCTAGACTCGCCTCAAGCCCGCTCAAGGACCGCCCCCATGCCCGAGACCCTGCTCAGCCCCCGCAACCTCGCCTTCGAACTCTACGAAGTCCTCGACGCCGAAGCCCTCACCCAGCGCCCACGCTTCGCCGAACACAGCCGCGAAACCTTCGACGCCGCGCTGACCACCGCGCGCACCATCGCCGAGAAGTTCTTCGCCCCGCACAACCGCAAAGCCGATGAAAACGAGCCGCGCTACGTCAACGGCCGCGCCGAGCTGATCCCCGAGGTGAAACCCGCCGTCGACGCGTTCCTGGAGGCCGGTTTCCTCAACGCCAACCGCGACTACGACGCAGGTGGTATGCAACTGCCCAGCCTGGTCTCGCAAGCGTGCTTCGCGCACTTCCAGGCCGCCAACGCCGGCACCACAGCCTACCCGTTCCTGACCATGGGCGCGGCCAACCTGATCGAAAGCTTCGGCACCCAGGAGCAGAAGCGCCTGTTCCTGCAGCCGATGATCGACGGGCGCTTCTTCGGCACCATGGCCCTGACCGAACCCCACGCCGGCTCGTCGCTGGCCGATATCCGC
>NZ_AEWE02000125.1:2273-4036 GCF_000190455.2 Pseudomonas sp. TJI-51 | reverse complement strand
ATCTCCGGCGGCGACCACGAGCTGTCGGAAAACATCGTGCACATGGTACTGGCCAAGCTGCCGGACGCCCCGCCTGGGGTGAAGGGCATCTCGCTGTTCATCGTGCCCAAGTACCACGTCAACCCCGACGGCAGCTGCGGTCCGCGCAACGATGTGCTGCTGGCCGGGCTGTTCCACAAGATGGGCTGGCGCGGCACCACCTCCACGGCGCTCAACTTCGGTGACAACGGCCAGTGCGTCGGCTATCTGGTCGGCCAGCCGCATCAAGGCCTGGCCTGCATGTTCCAGATGATGAACGAAGCGCGTATTGGCGTCGGCATGGGTGCGGTGATGCTGGGTTATGCCGGCTACCTGTATTCGCTGGAATACGCCCGCCAGCGCCCGCAGGGCCGCCTGCCGGACAACAAGGACCCGCACAGCAGCGCGGTGCCGATCATTCAGCACACCGATGTGAAACGCATGCTGCTGGCGCAGAAAGCCTACGTCGAAGGCGCCTTCGACCTTGGCCTGTACGCCGCGCGCCTGTTCGACGACACGCAGACCGGCAGTGATGAGAGCGCCCGCAACGAGGCGCAGGAACTGCTCGATCTGCTGACCCCGATCGTCAAGTCCTGGCCCTCGGCGTTCTGCCTCAAGGCCAACGAACTGGCGATCCAGATTCTCGGCGGCCACGGCTATACCCGCGAATACCCGGTGGAGCAGTACTACCGCGACAATCGCCTGAACCCGATCCACGAAGGCACCGAGGGCATCCAGTCGCTCGACCTGCTCGGCCGCAAGCTGGCGCAGAACAATGGCGCCGGCCTCAAGCAACTGCTTCGCCGAATCGCCGCCACCGGCGAGCGCGCCAGCCACCACCCCAACCTCGACCCGCTGCGCCAGCCACTGGAGCAGCTGGTCAATCGCCTGCAAGGGGTCACCCTGACCCTGCTCGGTGACCTGGCCCAGGGTAAAGTCACCGGGGCCCTGGCCAACTCGGCCCTGTACCTGAAGGCCTTCGGCCACTGTGTAATCGGCTGGCGGTGGCTGGAACAGGCAGTCCACGCCGAACTTGGGCTGCTCAAGGCCGACGCTGGCGAGCGCGACTTTTACCTCGGCAAGCTGCAGGCCGCCCGTTATTTCCTGACCTGGGAAGTACCAGGCTGCCATAATGAGCTGGCATTGCTCGAGGCGCGCGACAACACTTGCCTCGCGATGCAGGACGAGTGGTTCTAGGGGGAGCCACCGTGTACACGGAGGCTTGCACATGTTCGATTCCAGCGCCCTGCTGCGCCAGCGCTTTGCCGCGCTGCGCAGCAAGGCCGAGTTGTTTTCCCTGCGCCATGTGAAACAGTCGCACCAGGCGCTTTCGGTTCGCCGCAATGTGGCCGAGCCACCCTCGTTCAGCCAGGACGAGGGCGCGATGCTCACCGTACGGGTCAATGGCGTGGAGGCCTATGCGGCCACCGCCGATCTGTCGCAGGCCGGCCTGCAGCGCGCCCTGGAGCAGGCCGAAGCCCTGGCCCGGCAGATCGCCCGGCATAGTCTGCTGGATCTGCGCGGGCAACCCGTGCCCAGCGCCCGCCACGACCACATCTCGCCCAACTTCGACCAGCCCGTGCCCAGCCTGGCCGACTGCCTTGGCTTGCTCGCCGCGGAATCAGCCAGCGTACCCAAGGACAGCCGCCTGGTGGACTGGCAGGCCAGTCTGGGCCTGAGCCTGGTCGAGCAGACCTACCTGAACTCAGCCGGCGCCGAGCTGCGCCATGCCCAGCGCTTTCTGT
>NZ_AEWE02000125.1:0-2141 GCF_000190455.2 Pseudomonas sp. TJI-51 | reverse complement strand
CGCCGACGAGGCCCTGCAGTTGCTGCTGGCCCCTAATACGCCCAGTGGCCCGCGCGACCTGCTGTTGATGCCCGACCAGATGATGCTGCAGATTCACGAATCGATCGGCCACCCGCTGGAGATGGACCGCATCCTCGGCGACGAGCGTAACTACGCGGGCACCAGCTTCGTCAAAGCCAGTGACTTCGGCTACCTGCAGTACGGTTCCAGCCTGCTGAACGTGACTTTCGACCCGACCATCGGCGAAGAGCTGGCCAGCTACAGCTTCGATGATGACGGCACTCCGGCCAGCAAGCAGTTCCTGATCCGCGACGGCCTGCTGCTGCGCCCGCTGGGCGGCGCGCTATCGCAGTTCCGCTCCGGCCTGGACGGTGTGGCCAACAGCCGCGCCTGTGGCTGGAACCGCGCGCCGATCGACCGCATGGCCAACCTCAACATCGAGCCGGGCGAGCACTCCCTCGAACAACTGATCGCGGGCATCGAGCACGGCATCCTGATGCGGACCAACCGGTCCTGGTCCATCGACGACGCGCGCAACAAGTTCCAGTTCGGCTGCGAATGGGGCCAACTGATCGAGAACGGCGAGCTCAAGGGCATCGTCAAGAACCCCAACTACCGGGGCATCTCCGCACAGTTCTGGCGCAACCTGGCAGCGGTCGGCGACCGCAGCACCTTCCAGGTACTGGGCACGCCCAACTGCGGCAAGGGCGAACCCAACCAGGTGGTGCGCGTGGGCCACGCCTCGCCGGCCTGCGTGTTCCGCCAGATCGACGTATTCGGAGGCGACGCCTTATGAAACACGCTTTTGAAACCCTGGCCGGGGAGGTGCGCGCCGCCCTGGAAAGTGGCGAGCAGTTTACCCTTGGCTACAGCGCCGAGCAGTCCCAGTTCGTGCGCTTCAACCACGCCAAGGTGCGCCAGGCCGGGCATGTCAGCCAGGCCAGCGCGCAGCTGCGGCTGATCCGCGACGGTCGCCAGGCCGAACAGCAGGTGACCTTGAGTGGCGATGCGCAACTAGACCGCCAACGCTTGGCGGATGCCCTGGCGCAACTGCGCCAGACCCTGCCACTGCTGGCCGTCGACCCTTACCTGCGCCTGGACGAAAGCGCCTGGCACAGCCACAGCCAGCAACAGCAGCCACTACCTGAACTCAGCGATGTGCTGGTGTTGCTCGACCGCGAAGCGGGTGACCTGGACCTGGTCGGCATTTATGCCGCGGGCCCGGTCTGCCGGGGCTTCGCCAGCTCGTTCGGTGCCTTCGGCTGGCACCAGGCCAACAGCTTCAACTTCGACTGGAGCCTGTTCCACGAAAATGGCCAGGCGGTGAAGGCCAACTACGCCGGCCAGGTGTGGAACCCCGACGACTTCACCGCGCGCCTGCGCCAGGCGCGGGAGCAGTTGGGCTTCCTCGGGCGCCCGGCGGTCACCCTCGAACCCGGCAGCTACCGTGCCTACCTGGCCCCGGCGGCGATGGACGAAATCGCCGGCATGCTGTGCTGGGGCGGTTTTTCCGCCCAAGCGCTGGCCACCGGCAATAGCGCCTTGCAGCGCCTGTACAACGGCGATGCACGGCTGAGCCCGCTGGTGAGTTTCACCGAGCAGGTCAGCGGCTCGCTGAGCCCGGCGTTTTCCGACGAAGGCTCACCGCGCCTGGATGTGCCGCTGATCCAGCAAGGCCGGGCGGCGCAACGGCTAATCAGCGCGCGCAGCGCCGCCGAATTCAAGCTGCTGGCCAACGGCGCCGACAGTTACGAGTCGCCCTGCGCACTCAGCCTGGCACCGGGTGGCCTGCCCATGGACGAGGTCTTGCAGCGGCTGGGCACTGGGCTGTACATCAGCAACCTGTGGTACCTCAACTACTCGGACTTGCCAGCAGCGCGCATGACCGGGCTGACCCGGTTCGCCACCTTCTGGGTAGAGAACGGGCAGATCCAGGGGCCGGTGAGCACCATGCGCTTCGATGACAGCCTGTACAGTTTGCTCGGTAGCCAACTGGAGGACCTGACCCAGGAGCGCGAGATGATCCTGTCGACCAGCACCTATGGACAGCGCAGCACCGGGTCGAGTCATTTGCCGGGTGCGCTGGTCAAAGGCCTGACCCTGACATTGTGATTGGAGTTGCCGGCCCTTTCGCGGCTAAA
>NZ_AEWE02000124.1:0-6009 GCF_000190455.2 Pseudomonas sp. TJI-51 | reverse complement strand
GGAAACTCCGAACAAGTTGCCCATCAGCCGGAAATGGACGGCTTGGGCATGCCGAAAAGCCCGATTTTCACCCGCTGATTATTGGATAACCAAGGCACAGCCTTGGTTTTCTGCCCTCACGGGCGCACCTCTCCCGCAGCAGGCAATAATTGCCGGCGCACCATCCACAGATTCGACAGCGCAAACAGCGTGGTCAGTTGCGCTGTGTTCTTGGCCAAGCCGCGAAAACGCGTCTTTACATAGCCGAACTGGCGTTTGATCACCCGGAACGGGTGCTCCACCTTTGCACGCACTTGCGCCTTGGCCTTTTCGATCTTGCGCTTGGCTTTGTAGAGCACGCTGCGTTTGCTCAAGTGCTTGTAGGTGCTGCGTCGCGCAGCTATCTGCCAGATCACTGGCCGCCCGTCGTGCTCAGGCCGCTTCTCTACGCCGGTGTAGCCCGCGTCGGCACACACGACGTTCTCTGCGCCATGCAGCAGTTGTGCAACTTCCATTACGTCGGCCACGTTCGCGGCGGTGCCATGAACGTGATGCACCAGACCCGATTCAGCATCCGCGCCGATGTGCGCCTTCATGCCGAAATAGTACTGGTTGCCCTTCTTCGTTTGATGCATTTCAGGATCGCGCTTGCCTTCCTTGTTCTTGGTCGAACTGGGCGCGTGGATGATGGTGGCGTCGACAATGGTGCCCTGGCGCAACGACAGGCCCTTGTCTCGCAGGTAATTGTTGATGGTTTCCAGAATGCCCGCCGCCAGCTGATGCTTCTCCAGCAGGTGCCGGAAATTCATGATCGTCGTGTCTTCGGGGATCGGAGCGCTGAGCGTCAGGCGAGCAAACTGGCGCATCGACGTGATTTCGTACAGTGCTTCTTCCATGGCCGGATCGCTCAGCGAAAACCAGTTTTGCAGCAGGTGAACACGCAGCATGGTTTCCAGTGGGTACGGCTTGCGACCACCGCCGGCCTTTGGGTAATGCGGCTCGATCAATGCCACCAAACCGCTCCACGGCACCACCTGCTCCATCTCGGCCAGGAAACGCTCGCGACGGGTTTGCTTGCGCTTACCGGCGTACTCGAAATCGGAAAAGCTCATCTGACTCATGGGAAGGAGGGCTTGTAGAGGGCTGTTGGACAGAGGGCTATTTCAGCACAGGTCAGATGGCCTGTGCTGACTTGTTCGGAGTTTCCTTAGCGTTGAATGTCGTCAGGAAGTTATCCAGCGCTTTGCATGGAATATCAAATTCCTGGCTATAGTTTCCTTTCGCATCTTTTGCGCAGCTGTCTGGCAAGCCGGTTTGAGCAGGGGCTGCAAAAACCTGGGAGGTTGCGATACCGGCAGCCAAGAGTAACGATACTTTCAATGCAGGCTTCATATATCAGTCCTTATTATTGTTTATGCTGAAAATTTTCTGAACCCCTGCGACATGACAGGGAGCTTTTCAATTTGCCTGAACCCTCAAGCACTTCAACGTGTGAAACTTCTTGCTTGGTACTTCACAGTTATTGTTGCAGACCGGCCAGCGCTGCTGGCCTGACTCTGCGAATGGCACCATCTGTCAGTAATTTCGACTGCTCTGGATCATGCCCGTACAGTACCATTGCCCCTTTGGACTTTAGCTGTTTAAACAAGTTAAAGTTATCAAGCATTCCTTGAGCGTCATTCACCACCATTGCATCTGGAAGCGTCATCTTTTCAAGGGAAGCCTTCAAGTAGCAGGCATCCGCAGTGATGATCACATCTTTGCCATCTACTTTGACTTTCAGCGACTGGTGCCCGGGCGTGTGACCAAAGCTCGGGATAAGTACAACCGAACCATCACCAAATAGATCGTGTTCACCATCAATTTCAAGGCGCTCGTGACCTAGATCATAGTGTCGAGGAGCATACACTTCTTTTTCAATATTTTCCTCATTCTTTGCTGCCTCCCACTCACGTTTCTGGATAACCAGTCGTGCGTTAGGGATGCAGGCATTACCACCACAATGATCGAAGTGTAGGTGAGAATTAATTATAAAGTTAATCTTCAGCGGGTCGACGCCGAAAGCCTCCAGGCGCTTAGCTACATCCTCGCCAGGCACAAAATTAACTGTCGTTATATCTGAAAAAACTCCGAGTGATTTTTTCACCACTTCCGGATCTTTGGACTGCAAAGGCAACTCAAGGCCTGTATCAAACAAAACAGTGCCTTTCGGATGTTCGATCAAATAGCACGGCACAGGGATTGCCAGATCGCCCGTTTCTCCAGCCATGAAGAAACCATAAGGCATAGTAATCCAGCCGCATGTCATTGCATATAATTTAACTTCTTCCATAGCTATCAACCTCTAAGCTATCACGGTTCTTCTTGGGTATTCAAGGTATTATTATGATTTCAGGCAGATTATATCTAAATTAATTGTAGGTATGAATTGTTGCGTGTCAACAATTAATGTATTTCAAATTCATGAAATCGATCTTGAATTAAATGCTCAGTTCCTGCTGCGCAAATCATTAGATATATTGTGTATCAGACACAATTGTCTATCCATCCCATAGGCTCGGCTTCCGTGTTTGGTCACCCTATATATCAACGGGTTACCATGCAGCCTGGTAAATTGATTCGATATCTTCAGACGTTAACTTGCGGGGATTATTGCGCATCAACCGGTCGATCTTACTGGCTTCCTCGGCCATCGGTGCTAGGGCGTCCTGTGGGACGTTGAAAGCGCGAAGACCGGCAGGGATGTCTACAGCAGCACACAGTTCAATCATCGCATCGACACTGGCGTCTGCAGCCTGGCTATCGCTCAAGCCGGCGATATTCACGCCCATTGCCTGAGCGACGTCGCGAAGACGCTCCATACAAGCAAGCTTGTTCCAGCGCATCACATAAGGCAGCAGCAAAGCGTTGCTGACGCCGTGAGCGATGTTGAAACGCCCGCCCAGCGGATAGGCAAGCGCATGCACTGCCCCAACACCTGCGTTGCCAAATGCCATGCCGGCCATCAGGCTCGCCGTAGCCATGTCTTCCCGAGCAAGGAGATCATTGGGATTGGCATAGGCCTTAGGCAAAGCGCGAGCTATAACCTTGATGGCTCCCAGAGCAATGGCATCGGTGATCGGCGAGCGATTGATCGAAATGTATGCCTCAATCGCATGCACAAGCGCATCGACACCGCTGGCAGCGGTCACGCTGCGTGGGCAAGTACGCGTCATGATCGGGCTAACCAGGGCAACATCAGGCAACAGGTAGTTGCTCACAATCCCTTTCTTGAGCTGCGCATTCTTGTCGGAGAATATCGCCACGTTAGTGACCTCCGAACCCGTGCCTGCCGTAGTTGGAATCGCGATCAGCGGAGGGCCCTTGCGGCTTACTTGATCGACACCGAACAACTCGGCCAAGGGGCCATCGTGTCTCGCGAAAGCCGCCACACCTTTCGCGATGTCCATGGCACTTCCACCGCCCAGGCCAATCAGTCCATCATGGCCACCCTCGCGAAAGGCGCGGGTGCAATCTTCGACCAAACTGATTTCAGGCTCTGGCTGCACTTGGTCGTAGAGGCCATAGCTGCGGCCACCCAGGTGGACCAAAGCGAGGTCGACTGTGCCCGATTTGACCAGAATCGCATCGGTCACGATCAATGGGTTATCAACCTTCAGCCGGGTCAACTCAGCGTCCAGCTGTTCAACCGCGCTAGCGCCGGTCAGGAGTTTATTGGCGATTTGAAAGGCAGAAACGCTCATCGGCTCATCCTCGTTTTTTTATTAGAGATGTACCAAATGGATAACAAAACCTGTGCCAATGTCGTGAAATACCCATCCTTGACGGATTTCGTCTCGTTCGTGCAGGCCTGCGGCACGAATAGCGATCAGTATTTCAATCGCAAAGTCGGCTAACGATCAGAAACCTAATCAAAACTCTCCCAGCGTTTCATCTTCTGGACGATGGTTGCTTGGCTCACTCCCAACGCTTTGGCTGCCAGGCGCGTGGTTTTGTGTACGCGCATGGCTGAAAGGATTGCGCTGCGCTCGGCGTTTTCCACAACCTTGCGTAGCGGTAAACGATCATGACTTGAGCGATCATTGTGGAGGTTGAGGATTTCCTCAGGCAGATCCAACGCCTCAATCGTGTCACTTTCGCAGACCACTACCAGACGCTCGACCAGGTTGATCAACTCTCGAATATTTCCTGGCCATGCGTACTCACAGAGCAGATCCAGGGTCTCCAAGCCCCACGACATTTTGCGCTCATAGCGCTCGTTGAAGTGCCTGAGGTAATGCTCCAACAGCGTTGAGATCTCTGCGGCGCGCTCGCGAAGCGCGGGAATATGAATGGGCACCACGTTCAGTCGATAGTAGAGATCGGCACGGAACAACCCTTCCTCGACTTTCTTTCGCAAGTCGTGGTGGGTGGCGCTGATGATTCGAATATCGACCTCACGCAATTCAAGTCCACCCACGGGGATGAATCGATTTTCTTCGATAACCTTCAGCAGTTTGACCTGTAGCGACAGCGGTAGATCGCCAATTTCATCAAGGAACAACGTTCCATGATTTGCTAACTCCAGAAGCCCTCGCTTGCCCTTGGCCGCTGCGCCCGTAAACGCCCCTGGTGCATAGCCGAACAATTCTGCCTCGATCAAATTTTCGGGCATTGCGCCGCAGTTGAGCGGAATGAAAGGCTCCTTGGCCCGAGCGCTGGAGTTGTGGATGTACTGAGCGATGAGGCTTTTGCCAACACCGGTCTCCCCTAATAGCAGCACCTTCACGTCACTGCCTGCTACACGACGTGTCTGTGAGAAAAGCGGGCCGGTTTGCGCTTGGTTAAAAACCAGCGAAGACTGTGTGATTTTTTCATATTCGCCAGCATGCAACTGCGCAGTGCTCTGACGCAGCTTCTTGAGCCCAGCTAGCTCATCCCTTTCATGCTTCATGCGCAGAAGCTCTGTCATGTCACGTACGGCGCTGACGACGTAGCTGATGCGACGATCCAGGAAAATAGGTGTTGCGCTCACCAACAGCTTCTTACCGTTACCGAGGCTCTGCATAACGGAAACCGGCGCACCTTGCTGGAGTACGCGTAAAGATGCGGATTGCGACACGACACCGTCGCGTACCAAGTCGTGCATGCTGCGTCCAATGAGCTGCTCGCTCTGGAGTCCAGTCAGACGTTCGTACGCGCTGTTTACTTTGACGGTAATCCCTGCTCCATCCGTGATGTAGACGCCGTCGTGCAGCGCGTTCAGAATCGTATCGAAAGTTTGATCAGTGAAGTTCACAGCGACCCTCTGAGCTAGCGAAAAAAGTGAGTGTAAGGCGTTCGTCAGTGCAGTGGCTCTATTCTTGAGGAGGTAGCTGGGACTCATGGAGTTGCAGATATCTGCAGTAGCTTTGCGGATGCATCGAAAAATCTCGTCCTAGGTGGCCCCGTATCACTTCTGCTCTACACGTGTTCCGCGAACCCACAAGTAGGCTGGAGGAGCCGGTCGTGCACCGCTAGGAGGGTGTAGACAAAATCAAGTAGTAAGCCGACGGGCCAGCATGCGAGCCTCAGCCAGCCATACCCATGCCGCACTTACATCGAGTAAACGATCATGGTGCATGATCAGCCGCCTGGCTCGCTCATTCCAGGCGTGAGTTCGTTCCACTACCCAGCGTTTGGGCATAACCACAAAACCACTCGGTGCTGGTGCTGACGCGAACAGCTCGCCTTGTGCTGAATGCCATTTCCCGGTACGGCGATTATTCGGTCCTCTTATGACCTGAACCTGAACAGCATGAATGTCTTGCGTCCGCTGAGCCCACTTCCCGGCGTAGGCACTGTCAACGAACAGAGTATTCACGGATGGGTACTTGCCCATCGAGGATGTCACCGCGTCGTCCGCCGCGTCTCGGTCCTGCACACTGGCGGCACTGATACTCACTGCCAAGAGCAAGCCAAGGGTATCAACGACCAGACTTCGCTTGCGCCCTTTGACCTTTTTGCCGGCGTCGTACCCACTTTCTCCGCCTTGGGGAGAGCTACGAGTTG
>NZ_AEWE02000123.1:0-1151 GCF_000190455.2 Pseudomonas sp. TJI-51 | reverse complement strand
GCGCCGACGGTACGACCGCCTTCACGGATAGCGAAGCGCAGACCGTCTTCCATTGCGATGGTCTTGATCAGGGTAACAGTCATCTGAATGTTGTCACCTGGCATTACCATTTCAACGCCTTCCGGCAGCTCGCAGTTACCGGTCACGTCAGTGGTACGGAAGTAGAACTGAGGACGGTAGCCTTTGAAGAACGGAGTGTGACGGCCGCCTTCTTCCTTCGACAGAACGTAGACTTCTGCGGTGAACTTGGTGTGCGGCTTGACCGAACCTGGCTTGACCAGAACCTGGCCACGCTCAACGTCGTCACGCTTGGTACCACGCAGCAGAACGCCGCAGTTCTCGCCAGCACGACCTTCGTCCAGCAGCTTGCGGAACATCTCAACACCGGTGCAGGTGGTGGTGGTGGTGTCACGCAGACCAACGATTTCCAGCGGATCCTGAACGCGGACGATACCACGCTCGATACGGCCGGTAACAACGGTACCACGACCCGAGATCGAGAATACGTCTTCGATTGGCATCAGGAATGGCTGGTCGATGGCACGAACTGGCTCAGGGATGTAGGCATCCAGAGTTTCTACCAGCTTCTTGACAGCGGTAGTGCCCATTTCGTTGTCGTCCTTGCCTTCCAGCGCCATACGAGCCGAACCGATGATGATCGGGGTGTCGTCGCCTGGGAAGTCGTAGGTGGACAGCAGGTCGCGAACTTCCATCTCGACCAGTTCCAGCAGCTCAGCGTCGTCTACCAGGTCAGCCTTGTTCAGGAAGACCACGATGTACGGAACGCCAACCTGACGGGACAGCAGGATGTGCTCACGGGTTTGTGGCATCGGACCATCGGCGGCCGAGCAAACCAGGATCGCGCCGTCCATCTGGGCAGCACCGGTGATCATGTTCTTCACGTAGTCAGCGTGACCTGGGCAGTCAACGTGAGCGTAGTGACGAATGTTCGAGTTGTACTCGACGTGAGCGGTGTTAATGGTAATACCGCGCGCTTTTTCTTCCGGAGCCGAGTCGATCTTGTCGAACTCAACGACTGCCGAACCGAAAACTTCGGAGCAGACGCGAGTCAGAGCTGCGGTCAGAGTGGTCTTACCGTGGTCAACGTGGCCGATGGTGCCGACGTTAACGTGGGGAAGGGAACGATCAAA
>NZ_AEWE02000122.1:12542-42968 GCF_000190455.2 Pseudomonas sp. TJI-51 | reverse complement strand
CTGGCCGGCGGGCGCGGTGCCCTTGCGGTCGGCTTCTTCCTGGGCCATGGCAGCATCGGTGGCACGCTGCTCTGGGGTGCGCCGGTCACTGAACACCAACAGCATGTAGCGGCTGCGGGTGAGCGCGGCGGGGGGGGTGGCACGCACGATAGCGAACGGCTGGCCGGAGTCGTGGATCACTTCATTGACGGTGGCCACCGGGTAGCCGGCCGGGAAGCGCTGGCCCATGCCGGAACTGACCAGCAGGTCGCCTTCCTTGATGTCGGCAGTATCGGCCACATGGCGCAATTCCAGGCGCTCGGGGTTACCGGTACCGCTGGCGATCGCGCGCAAGCCATTGCGGTTGACCTGCACCGGAATGCTGTGGGTGGTGTCGGTCAGCAGCAGCACCCGCGAGGTATAGGGCATCAACTCGACCACCTGCCCCATCAGGCCGCGGGCATCGAGCACCGGCTGGCCAAGGAACACGCCGTCACGCTCACCCTTGTTGATCAGGATACGGTGCGTGAAGGGGTTGGGGTCGACCCCGATCAGCTCGGCCACTTCGACCTTTTCGTTGACCAGCGCCGAGGAGTTGAGCAATTCGCGCAGGCGCACGTTCTGCTCGGTCAGGGCCGCCAGCTTCTGCAGGCGCCCCTGGAGCAGCAGGGCCTCGGTCTTGAGCTTCTCGTTTTCGGCAATCAGTTCGGTGCGGCTACCGAACTGGCCCCCCCCCCCGCCACGCCCTGCCAGGCACGCTGCGGCAAGTCGGTGATCCAGTACGACTCCATCAGCACCAGGCCCATCTGGCTGCGCACCGGTTTGAGCACGTCGAAGCGCGCGTCGACAACCATCAACGCGACTGACAGCACCACCAGAACGAGCAGGCGAACGCCCAGCGAAGGGCCCTTGGAGAAAAGCGGTTTAATGGGCCGTTCCTCGTGGACGACTCAGGAGGTCATTGGACATGGGACAACGCACCAGCCTGGTTGCGGGTTGACGGATACGGCGCCCGTGTGGGCGCCAGCCCAGCACATACAGGTAGCACTGTGCGTACTACCTGTAAACCGGGCGCTCATGAACCGCGAGCAGGATCACTCGCTGGAGAGCAGGTCCATCGCGTGCTTGTCCATCATCTCCAGGGCGCGACCACCGCCACGGGCGACACAGGTCAGCGGGTCTTCGGCGACGATCACCGGCAGGCCGGTTTCCTGGGCCAGCAGCTTGTCGAGGTCACGCAGCAGCGCACCACCACCGGTCAACACCAGGCCACGCTCGGCGATGTCGGAGGCCAGCTCGGGCGGCGATTGCTCGAGGGCGCTCTTCACTGCCTGAACGATGGTCGCCAGCGACTCCTGCAGCGCTTCGAGCACTTCGTTGGAGTTCAGGGTGAAGGCACGCGGCACGCCTTCGGCCAGGTTACGGCCACGCACGTCGACTTCGCGCACTTCGCCGCCCGGGTAGGCAGTGCCGATTTCCTGCTTGATGCGCTCGGCGGTGGACTCGCCGATCAGGCTGCCGTAGTTGCGGCGCACGTAGGTCACGATGGCTTCGTCGAAGCGGTCACCGCCAACACGCACGGACTCGGCGTAGACCACACCGTTGAGCGAGATCAGGGCGATTTCGGTGGTGCCGCCACCGATATCGACGACCATCGAACCGCGGGCCTCTTCTACCGGCAGGCCGGCGCCGATGGCGGCAGCCATTGGCTCTTCGATCAGGAACACTTCACGGGCACCGGCACCCAGGGCCGACTCGCGAATGGCGCGGCGCTCTACCTGGGTCGATTTGCACGGTACGCAGATCAGCACGCGCGGGCTTGGCTGCAGGAAGCTGTTCTCGTGAACCTTGTTGATGAAATATTGCAACATTTTTTCGCAAACGCTGAAGTCGGCGATCACGCCGTCCTTCATCGGACGAATGGCTGCAATGTTGCCAGGCGTACGGCCCAGCATGCGTTTGGCTTCGGTACCGACGGCGACGACGCTTTTCTGGTTGCCATGGGTACGGATGGCAACAACCGAGGGCTCATTCAGGACGATACCGCGCTCACGCACGTAAATAAGGGTGTTGGCAGTACCCAGGTCGATGGAAAGATCGCTGGAAAACATGCCACGCAGTTTCTTGAACATGGGAAAGTGACCCTGGGGAAAGCGTGGGTAAAAAAGTGCGGCAAACTCTAACAATGGCAGGGATTTTGGGCAAGGAGCCAATATGTTAAATTGGCTGTTTTTCCGAGCACGCCAGCAGAAATTCGCGGCTGTTAGACCGCCAAAAAGCTGACATGTTCCTCACTGCGGACCTAAATTCCGTTCTTTGTTTCCCTTGGAGATCCCCATGGCGCTTGAACGCTGCGACGTGGAAAAGATCGCCCATCTGGCCCGCCTGGGCCTGAATGATGGCGAACTGCCACGCATTACCGACGCCCTCAACAGCATTCTTGGGCTGGTCGACCAGATGCAAGCTGTCGACACCACTGGCATCGAGCCTCTGGCTCACCCGCTGGAGGCCAGCCAGCGCCTGCGTCCCGACCAGGTCACCGAAAGCAACCAGCGCGACGCCTACCAGGCCATCGCGCCATCGACCGAAAGCGGTCTGTACCTGGTTCCCAAAGTCATCGAGTAAGGGATAGAGCCTGCCATGCACCAATTGACCCTGGCCGAGATCGCCCGCGGACTCGCCGACAAGTCGTTTTCTTCCGAAGAGCTGACCGGCACGCTGCTGGCGCGCATCAAGCAGCTCGACCCACAGCTCAACAGCTTCATCAGCGTCACCGACGAGCTGGCCCTGGGCCAGGCGCGTGCCGCCGACGCCCGTCGCGCCGCTGGCGAGACCGGCGCGCTGTTGGGTGCGCCCATCGCCCACAAGGACCTGTTCTGCACCAACGGCGTGCGCACCAGCTGCGGCTCGAAGATGCTCGACAACTTCAAGGCGCCGTATGACGCCACCGTGGTCGCCAAGCTGGCCGAAGCCGGCATGGTCACCCTGGGCAAGACCAACATGGACGAGTTCGCCATGGGTTCGGCCAACGAATCCAGCCACTACGGCGCGGTGAAGAACCCGTGGAACCTGGAACACGTGCCAGGCGGCTCGTCCGGCGGTTCTGCCGCGGCCGTGGCGGCGCGCCTGCTGCCAGCCACCACCGGCACCGACACCGGCGGGTCNNCCCCCCCCCCAGCCGGCGGCGCTGACCAACCTCACCGGCCTGAAACCGACGTACGGTCGTGTTTCGCGCTGGGGCATGATCGCCTACGCTTCCAGCCTCGACCAGGGTGGCCCACTGGCGCGCACCGCCGAAGACTGCGCCTTGCTGCTGCAAGGCATGGCCGGCTTCGACGCCAAGGACTCCACCAGCATCGAAGAGCCGGTGCCGGACTACAGCGCCAACCTCGGCGCCTCCTTGCAGGGCCTGCGCATCGGCCTGCCCAAGGAGTACTTCGGTGCAGGCCTGGACCCACGCATTGCCGACCTGGTGCAGGCCAGCGTCAAGGAGCTGGAAAAGCTCGGTGCCGTGGTCAAGGAAATCAGCCTGCCGAACATGCAGCACGCCATTGCCGCGTACTACGTGATCGCACCTGCCGAGGCCTCGTCCAACCTGTCGCGTTTCGACGGTGTGCGCTTCGGCTACCGCTGCGAGGCGCCCAAAGACCTGACCGACCTGTACAAGCGTTCGCGTGGCGAAGGTTTCGGCGTTGAAGTCCAGCGCCGCATCATGGTCGGCACCTACGCCCTGTCGGCCGGCTACTACGACGCGTACTACGTGAAGGCGCAACAGATCCGCCGCCTGATCAAGAACGACTTCATGGCCGCCTTCAACGAGGTTGACCTGATCCTTGGCCCGACCACGCCGAACCCGGCCTGGAAGCTGGGCGCCAAGAGCAGCGACCCGGTCGCCGCCTACCTCGAAGACATCTACACCATCACCGCCAACCTGGCAGGCCTGCCGGGCCTGTCGATGCCCGCGGGCTTCGTCGACGGCCTGCCGGTCGGCGTACAGCTGCTGGCGCCGTACTTCCAGGAAGGCCGGTTGCTCAACGTCGCGCACCGCTACCAGCAAGTGACCGACTGGCACACCCGTGCCCCCAACGGCTTCTGAGGAGTTCACACATGCAATGGGAAGTTGTGATCGGGCTGGAAATCCACACTCAGCTCGCCACCCAGTCGAAGATCTTCTCCGGCAGCGCTACCACCTTCGGCTCCGAGCCGAATACCCAGGCCAGCCTGGTTGACCTGGGCATGCCGGGCGTTTTGCCGGTGCTGAACCAGGAAGCCGTGCGCATGGCCTGCATGTTCGGCCTGGCCATCGATGCCGAGATCGGCAAGCGCAACGTGTTCGCGCGCAAGAACTACTTCTACCCGGACCTGCCCAAGGGCTACCAGATCAGCCAGATGGACCTGCCGATCGTCGGCAAGGGCCACTTGGACATCGCCCTGGAAGACGGCACCATCAAGCGCATCGGGGTCACCCGCGCGCACTTGGAAGAAGACGCAGGCAAAAGCCTGCACGAAGACTTCAGCGGCTCTACCGGCATTGACCTGAACCGCGCCGGCACACCGCTGCTGGAGATCGTGTCCGAGCCTGACATGCGCAGCGCCAAGGAGGCCGTGGCGTACGTCAAGGCGATCCACGCACTGGTGCGCTACCTGGGCATCTGCGACGGCAACATGGCCGAGGGCTCGCTGCGTTGCGACTGCAACGTGTCGATCCGCCCGAAAGGCCAGGCTGAATTCGGTACCCGCTGCGAGATCAAGAACGTCAACTCGTTCCGCTTCATCGAGCGTGCCATCAACAGCGAGATCCAGCGCCAGATCGACCTGATCGAGGATGGCGGCAAGGTGGTGCAGGAAACCCGCCTATACGACCCGAACAAAGATGAAACCCGTTCCATGCGCAGCAAAGAGGAAGCCAACGACTACCGTTACTTCCCCGACCCGGACCTGCTGCCGGTCGTGATCGAAGACAGCTACCTCGACAGCATCCGCGCTGCCCTGCCCGAGCTGCCGCCGCAGAAGGTCGAGCGCTTCCAGCGCCAGTACGGCCTGTCGGCCTACGATGCCAACGTGCTGGCCTCCAGCCGCGAACAGGCCGACTACTTCGAAGAAGTGGTGAAAATTGGCGGTGACGCCAAGCTGGCCGCCAACTGGGTCATGGTCGAACTGGGGAGCCTGCTGAACAAGTTGGGCGTGGAGATCGACCAGGCACCGGTCAGCGCTGCGCAACTGGGTGGCATGCTGCTGCGCATCCGCGATAACACCATCAGCGGCAAGATCGCCAAGACCGTGTTCGAAGCCATGGCTGGCGGTGAAGGCGATGCCGACAGCATCATCGAAAGCAAAGGCCTGAAGCAGGTCACCGACACCGGCGCAATCGAGAAGATGCTCGACGAAATGCTGGCCGCCAATGCCGAGCAGGTGGAACAGTACCGCGCGGCTGATGAAGCCAAGCGTGGCAAGATGTTCGGCTTCTTCGTCGGCCAGGCCATGAAAGCCTCCAAAGGCAAGGCCAACCCGGGGCAGGTGAACCAAATGCTCAAGGCCAAGCTCGAAGGGTGATTGTTTTGTCCCTGTAGTCCTGCGAGGGCTTCGCCCTCGTTCGCGGGCATGCCCGCTCCCACAGGTACAGCGCCGACCTGTGGGAGCGTCGCACTAGGAGAGCACCTGACTTGCTAAAACGATCCCTCGGCACCCTCGCCCTGTTTTCGTTCCTGGCCGGCTGCGCCAGCCATGACATCGACCCGCGCGGTTACGACCAGACCGGCACCGCTTCCTATTACGGCTCGCGCCACCACGGCAAACGCACCGCCAGCGGCGAACCGTTCAACCAGCACGGCTTTACCGCCGCCCACCGCAGCCTGCCGTTTGGCAGCCGCGTTCTGGTGACCAACATGGCCAACCAGCGCAGTGTGGTGGTACGCATCAACGACCGTGGCCCGCATACCCGCGGCCGGCTGATCGACCTGTCACGCGCCGCCGCCGAAAAAATCGGCATGCTGCGTAGCGGCACAGCGCGGGTGCGGGTACAAGGGCTTAGCGACTGACGCGACAGGAGTTCGACCATTTTCGACTTGGCCACCCTTCCCACTTTCAGCCTGCTGCAACTGGGCACAGCCCTGCTGTTGCTGGTAGGCGGCGCCGAACTGCTGGTGCGCGCAGCCCTGCGCCTGGCGCAGCGCCTGCACGTGCGCCCGCTGATCATCGGCCTGAGCCTGGTCGCCTTCGGCAGCACCGCACCACAGTTGACCGTCAGCCTGCAGGCGGCCTACCAGGGCGCGCCGGATGTAGCGGTCGGCAGCGTGGTCGGCAGCAATATCTTCAATGTGCTGGTAGTGCTCGGCCTGGCCGCATTGATTATCCCACTGCGGGTTTCGCGCCAGTTGGTACGCCTGGACATACCGCTGATGATCCTCGCCAGCGGCCTGGTCTACGCACTGTGCGCCAACGGCCAGCTGGGCCGGTTCGAAGGCGGGTTGCTGTTGCTGGGCCTGGCCGGCTACCTGGCCATGCTCTGGCACCAGTCGCGCCATTACGCACGCACCTACCCTGCCCCCGATGCCGCCCAGGCCAGCGCCGGGCGCTTCTGGCCAGCCACCGTGCTGCAGGTGCTGTTCGGCCTGGGCCTGTTGACCCTGGCAGGCCACTTGCTGCTTGAAGCCGCCGTCGAGGTGGCCACCGACCTGGGCCTGTCCGAGCGCGTCATAGGGCTGACCGTGGTCGCTGTGTGCACCTCCCTGCCGGAATTGGCCGCTGCCTTGATTGCGGCCCTGCGGGGCGAGCGGGAGATCGCCGTGGGCACGGTCATTGGCAGCAACCTGTTCAACCTGCTGGCGGTGCTGGGCCTGACCGCACTGGTGACCCCACAGCCGCTGTCGATTTCACCCAATGCACTGTCGTTCGACCTGCCCGTGATGCTCGGCGTTGCCGTACTGAGTATGCCGGTGTTCTATTCCGGCTACCGCATTACCCGCGCCGAAGGGCTGGTCTTCCTGTGCCTGTACCTGGCTTATGGCCTGCACGTCGCGGCCTTCACCATGGGGCTGCCGCTGGCCGGCCGCCTTGAGCGGCTGATGCTGTTCTACGTGCTGCCGGTACTGGCCCTGGTGCTGCTGTACACCACCGTGCGCGCCTGGCGACGGCAGCACTGAGGGGCATGGATAGGCGACGCGCCAGGGCCACCAGGCGGCGAAAGGCTGGCGGCCTGCCCCTCACGCACAAGCTCGACTCAGTACTTCGCCTGGCGAGCCTTCTTCAGCTTGAAGGCCACCCACAGCGCGGCAATCCATGCCGGTATCAGCATCACTGAAATGCGAATCGGCGGGGTCAGGTACATCACCACCAGGATCAACACGATGAATGCCAGGCACAGGTAGTTGGTCAGCGGGTGCCCCAGGCTCTTGTAGAACGGGGTGATGCCCGCGGCCAGCTTGGCTTTGCGGAACTTCAGGTGGGTGATGCTGATGCTCGCCCAGTTGATCACCAGCGCCGATACCGCCAGGGCCATCAACAAGCCAAAGGCCTCGCCCGGCATCAGGTAATTGATCACTACGCACAAGCCGGTGGCGAACGCCGATACCCCCAGTGCGGTCAGGGGCACGCCGCTGCGGCTGACCTTCAGCAACTGGCGCGGCGCATCGCCCTGGCTGGCCAGGCCGAACAGCATGCGGCTGTTGGCATACACGCAGCTGTTGTACACCGACAGCGCCGCGGTAAGCACCACAATGTTGAGAATGGTGGCCACAAGGTCGCTGTCCAGTTCGTGGAAGATCATCACGAACGGGCTACCGCCTTGCACCACCTTCTGCCACGGGTACAACGACAGCAGCACGGCCAGCGCGCCGATGTAGAAAATGAGGATACGGTACACCACCTGGTTGGTGGCCTTGGGAATGCTCTGGCGCGGGTTGTCGGCCTCGGCAGCGGTAATGCCCACCAGCTCCAGGCCGCCGAACGAGAACATGATCACCGCCAACGCCATCACCAGGCCGCTGACGCCATTGGGGAAGAACCCGCCGTACTGCCACAGGTTGGCTACGCTGGCATCGGCGCCGCCCTGCCCGCTGCTCAGCAACCAGGCACCGAAGCCGATCATGCTGACAATGGCCACCACCTTGACCAAGGCGAACCAGAACTCCATTTCGCCATAGACCTTTACCTGGGTAAGGTTGATCAGGTTGATCACCACGAAAAAGATCGCCGCAGTGGCCCAGGTCGGGAATTCCGGCCACCAGTACTGCACGTAGATACCCACAGCCGTGAGCTCGGCCATGCCGACCAGCACGTACACCACCCAGTAGTTCCAGCCCGAGACGAAACCGGCGAACTCGCTCCAGTACTGGTGGGCAAAATGGCTGAAGCTACCGGCAACCGGCTCTTCCACCACCATTTCACCCAACTGGCGCATGATCAGGAAGGCCATCAGGCCGGCGATGGCGTAACCCAGCAGTACCGATGGGCCAGCCAGCTGGATGGTCTGGGCGATGCCCAGGAACAGCCCGGTACCGATGGCCCCACCCAGCGCAATCAGCTGGATGTGGCGATTCTTCAGCCCGCGCTGTAACCGCTCGGGCGTGCTCTGGTCTTGCATGAAGTGTCCTTTAGCTCAGTGAGGCAGTGCTGTTGCTGTTGTTTGCAGTCGAGGATCTAGATCCATCCGCCCCACTGCAAGATGAAAATACCAATGTTGGTGGTGATTGCTGCCATCAACGTGGTGATCACGATGATCGACGCCGCCAATTGGTGGTTGCCGTTGGCCGCGCGCGCCATCACGTAGCTGGCGGCCGCCGTCGGGCTACCGATGTACAGGAACAGAATGCCCAGCTCCGCGCCGCGAAAACCACACAGCCAGGCACCCAGAGTGCCGAGCAGCGGTAACCACACCATCTTCACCAGGCTGGCATCGATGGCCAGGCGGCCACTGTCGCGCAGTGCCGCCAGCGACAGGGTGCCGCCGATGCAGATCAGCGCCAGTGGCAGGGTCATCTGCGCCAGATAGTCGCCTGAAGTGAGCAACCAGTTGGGCAGCGGCACCTGGCCGTAGGCCATCGGGGTGGCGACCAATACGCTGATGATCAGCGGGTTGCTGAAAATGCTCTTGCAGATGCTCCAGGGGTCGGACTTGAGGTCCGGGCTGTACACCGCCAGCACCACCGCGGACAGCGAGTTGTACATGAGGATGACCACGCCGGCGAGTACCGCCCCCAGGGAAATACCATAGTCCCCGTACAGGCTGGCGGCCAAGGCCAGGCCAATGACGCCGTTGTTGCCGCGAAAGGCGCCTTGGGCATAGATACCGCGATCGGCCATGGGGCTGCGCCAGATAGCCATGCCCCAGGCAAGGGCGAAGCCGATCAGGGTCGCGACGATGAAGTACAGGATGACACCGGGCTGGACCGCCGTAGCCAGGTCAGCGTGGTAGATGCCCAGGAACAGCAGGGCCGGCATGCACACGTTGAACACCAGCTGCGAAGCGACCTGGTTGAAGTTGTCGTCGATCAGGCGAATGCGTTTGAGCAGCACGCCCATGAACAGCATGGCGAAAACCGGTGCCGTGATATTCAGCGTCTGGATGAGAAGGGCGAGCATGCGCTAGCGATCCTGGAGGGGTTGCCGTCAGGTGGCAATGATACGCCAACAGCCGGGATTTGCGGGGATCGCGGGGTGTTACAGATAAATTTCTGTCCACACCGGCCCTATCGCCAGCTTGCCAGCGATGGGGCCGGTACAGGCAATATGAATCAGCGCCGAACCGGACGCTTCTGCAGTTTGCGCTGCAAGGTCCGCCGGTGCATGCCCAGCGCCCGTGCGGTGGCCGAAATATTGCCATCGTGCTCGGTCAGCACACGCTGGATATGCTCCCACTGCAGGCGGTCGACCGACATCGGGTTTTCCGGCACCAACGCGTCCAGGTCGGTGTGCTCCGACAGCAACGCCGCCAGCACGTCGTCGGCATCAGCCGGTTTGCACAGGTAGTTGCAGGCGCCGCGCTTGACCGCCTCCACCGCTGTGGCAATGCTCGAATAACCGGTCAGGATCACCACGCGCATTTCCGGGTCCAGCTCCAGCAGCTTGGGCAGCAGCACCAGGCCGGAGTCGCCGTCCATCTTCAAGTCCAGCGTGGCGTAGTCCGGCAGGTCCTGCTGGGCCAGGATCAAGCCCTCTTCGGCGGAACCGGCAATGCTCACGCGGAACCCGCGACGGCTCATGGCGCGCGCCATGACCCGGGTGAAGGTGGCATCGTCATCCACCAGCAGCAGGTGCGGCAGCTCTTCGCTCTCGACCTGGTTTTCTTCGCTCATCATTCATCTCCTCGCTTGCCATAGGGCAGGCGCAGTTCGGTCAGGGTGCCACCCTGCTCATGACTATAAAGTTTTACCGAACCGCCCGCACGGGTCACGCTGGCCTTGCTCAAGAACAGGCCCAGGCCGAAACCTTTGCCCTTGGTGGTAATGAAGGGTTTGCCGATGGCTTCGGCAATGGCCGGCGGCACGCCAGGGCCATGGTCGCGGATGCTGATCACGATATCCTGAGCGTCCCAGTCAAGGCGCACTTCAAGGTCATCGGGGCAGGCATCGGCCGCATTGTTCAACAGGTTCAGCAGCGCCTGGGTCAGGTCCGGTGGCGGGGTCAGGCGCGGCACCTGGCCGTCACGCAGGCGCTGGAAGCGGTAGCTGCTTTCCGGGCGCATCAGGTGCCAGCGGTTCAGCGCTTCGTCCAGCCAGGCGGTGACATCCTGCTCGACCACCGCCAGGCGGCGGTTGGCTTCAGCGGCGCGTACCAGTTGCTGCAGGGTTTCCTTGCACAGCTTCACCTGGTCCTGAAGGATTTGCAGGTCTTCCTGCAACAGCGGGTCGGTGTGGTCCTGGCGCATTTCATTGATCAGCACACTCATGGTGGCCAGCGGCGTACCCAGCTCATGAGCGGCGCCGGCGGCCTGGGTGGCTACGGCCAGCAACTGCTCGTCGCGCAGGCTTTCTTCACGCCGCTCGGAGCGCAGTTGCTCCTGGCGCCGCAGCTCTTCAGCCATGCGTGCCGCGAAGAAGGTGATCACCGCCGCCGCCAGGGCAATACTCAGCCACATGCCGTACACCTGCATCTTGTCCCGCGCCATGGGCAGGCCTTCGAGCGGGTAGAACTGCACCAGCAGCAAGCTGTAGGCGGTCAGGGCGATACCGGACAGGATCAGCGAATACAGCCACGGCAGGGTCACTGCGGCAATGGCCAACGGTACCAGGTAGTAGGACACGAACGGGTTGGTCGAGCCGCCGGAGTAATACAGCAAGGCACTGTGGATCAACAGGTCACAGGCCAGCTGCAGGGCGTATTCCATTTCGGTGACGGGCACCGACAAGCGCAGGCGCAGGGCGGTGAAGGCACACAGCAGCGACGACAAGGCCAAGGTACCGGCCAGCGATAGCCAGGGTAAGGGCAGCAATTCGGTCCAGTAGGCGACACCGACCGAGCCGGCCTGGGCAGCCAGAACCAGCACACGAATGACGGTCAGGCGCCAGAGGTTCTGGCGGGTAGCGGACAACGGTTGTACGGCGGCGAGCATGAGCTCTCCTGATGAGTGCTCCAGAAAATCGGCTGGAGTATACCGAAGCCGGGCCCCCTGCTGCAGCGCTGCGGCAAAGCGCCACACTTTGTCACACTGTCATGATGGCACTGTTGAACCCACTACACTGATGCCGGTCTGATTGGCCATGCGTGGCATGGATGACCAGCGCCCACGCCTTTTATTGCCAAGGAGTACCACATGCACATTCCACGTCACGGCGCCGCCCTGATCATGTCTTGCGGCCTGCTCGCCAGCCTGCCGGCACTGGCGGCCGATGAACCGCGCTACAACCAGGTATCGCTGCGCGCCGAGGTCAGCAAGGAAGTGGCGCGCGACCTGATGGTCGTGACCTTGTATAGCGAAGCGCAGAACAGCGACCCCGGCAAGCTCGCCAAGCAGATCACAGAAACCATGAACAAGGCCGTGCAGCAGTCGCGCCAGGTCAAGGATGTGAAGATCAGCCAGGGCAGCCGCAACAGCTACCCCGTTTACGACAGCAAAGGCCAGAAGATCACCGGCTGGCGTGAGCGCGCCGAGCTGCGCCTGGAAAGCGCCGATTTCCCGGCCCTCTCGCAACTGACCGCCGACCTGCTGCAAGAGCTGAAAATGGGTGGCATGGACTTCTCCATCGCGCCGGCCACGCGCAAGTCCAGCGAAGACGAGCTGCTCAAGGATGCCGTGGATGCGTTCAAGGCCCGTGCACAACTGGCCACGCAAGCCTTGGGCGGCACAGGCTACAAAGTGGTCAGCCTGAACCTGAACAGCAGCGGCTACCCACGGCCGTACCTGCGCAGCGCCCCCATGGCCATGAAGGCCATGAGCGCAGATGAAGCGGCGCCGGCGCCCGACATCGAAGCCGGTACCAGCGAGGTGAGCATGAATGCTGATGGGTTGATTGAAGTGCAGATGCCTTAAGCAACTAGCGCCGGTCTCGGCGGCCTGGGGTCGCGACGGGCCGGGGGCGCTCCCCTGCTGTAGCAGTGTGCTGCACAGGGGGCCGCTGCGCGCGGCCCATCGCGACGCAAGGCCGCTCCTACAGGGGCCGTGTGGGGGCTGAAAAAAGCGTTTCAGACCTTTCTTACGCACCGTTCAGGTGCATCCTACAAAATTCCCGCCTCGAAACACCTCGAAAAAAGCCATCATTTTGCCCACGCAAACGTTTAACTTCGCCGAAAGTTATAGCGATGCGACATCCATGTACGTTCGTGCCACATTTCCGGCGCCAACTATCCTTGTACCTGTTGCATTGGGAACATCCCCTGCATAAGTATCCGCAGGTCGGCTCACGAGGCCACCTCACTCGAAAAATGACAAAAATGAGGCCACCATGCTCAAACACGCAGTCATACCGTTCCTGCTCGGTGCAGGCTTGCTCACCGGTGCTCCGTCGGCACTTGCCGCGTCCAACCTGGTGTTCTGCTCCGAAGGCAGCCCGGCCGGCTTCGATCCAGGGCAATACACTACCGGCACCGACTTCGACGCCTCGGCCGAAACCGTCTTCAACCGCCTGACGCAGTTCGAACGCGGCGGCACTGCAGTGATACCCGGCCTGGCCACCCGCTGGGACGTGTCCGACGATGGCAAGACCTACACCTTCCACCTGCGCGAGGGGGTGAAGTTCCACACCACCGACTACTTCAAGCCGACCCGCCCGTTCAACGCCGACGACGTGCTGTTCACCTTCAACCGCATGCTCGACAAGGACCACCCCTTCCGCAAGGCCTACCCGACCGAGTTCCCGTACTTCACCGACATGGGCATGGACAAGAACATCGCCAAGCTGGAGAAGCTTGACGAGCACACCGTCAAGTTCACCCTCAACGAGGTCGATGCAGCGTTCATCCAGAACCTGGCCATGAGCTTCGCCTCGATCCAGTCCGCCGAATACGCCGACCAGTTGCTCAAGAACGGCAAGGCCGCCGACATCAACCAGAAGCCGATCGGCACCGGCCCGTTCGTGTTCAGCAAGTACCAGAAGGACGCGCAGATCCGCTTCAAGGGCAACAAGGACTACTGGAAGCCCGAGGACGTGAAGATCGACAACCTGATCTTCGCCATCACCACCGACGCCTCGGTGCGCATGCAGAAGCTGAAAAAGAACGAATGCCAGGTCACCCTGTTCCCACGCCCGGCCGATATCGAGCCGCTGAAGGCCGACAAGAACCTGCAGATGCCCCAGCAGGCCGGCTTCAACCTGGGTTACATCGCCTATAACGTGATGGACCAGATCAAGGGCAGCAACCAGCCCAACCCCATGGCCCAGCTGAAAGTGCGCCAGGCGCTGGACATGGCCGTGGACAAGAAGCGCATCATCGAGTCGGTCTACCAGGGCGCCGGCCAGTTGGCGGTCAACGCCATGCCGCCCACGCAGTGGTCGTATGACACCAGCATCAAGGACGCACCGTTCGACCCGGAAAAAGCCAAACAACTGCTCAAGGAAGCCGGCATCAAGGAAGGCACCGAAATCACCCTGTGGGCCATGCCCGTGCAACGCCCGTACAACCCCAATGCCAAGCTGATGGCCGAAATGCTGCAGTCCGACTGGGCCAAGATCGGCATCAAGGCAAAAATTGTCAGCTATGAGTGGGGCGAGTACATCAAGCGCTCCAAAGCCGGCGAACAGGGCGCCATGCTGATTGGCTGGAGCGGCGACAACGGTGACCCGGACAACTGGCTAGGCACCCTCTACGGCTGCGATGCCATTGACGGCAACAACTTCTCCAAGTGGTGCTACAAGCCCTACGACAGCCTGATCAAACAGGCCAAGGCCACCTCCGACCAAGCCAAGCGCACCGAGCTGTACCAGCAGGCACAGCGCATCCTCAAGGAGCAGGTGCCGATCACCCCGATCGCCCACTCCACCGTCTCCCAGCCGATGAGCGTCAAGGTGAAGGACTTCAAGATCAGCCCGTTCGCGCTGAACGCCTTCTACGGCGTCAGCGTGGACAAATAGGGTAGCCCCGGCACCCGCCAGGCGGTGGGTGCCCTCCCCTCCAATCACTGATTTCTGTCGGCCTGCAGCTATCCGCTGCGGGGTCGGCACACTGTTGCCGCCATTCGTACCCGTAGGCGGTGCAAACAGAGGAAAAGGACTTGCCATGCGCCACGCCACCCGACTTGCTGCCCTGCTGGCCCTGGGCCTGATCAGCCAGGCCCCCCACCTGTACGCCAACAGCCTGGTGTTCTGCTCCGAAGGCAGCCCTGCCGGTTTCGACACCGCCCAGTACACCACCGCCACCGACAACGACGCCGCCGAACCGATCTACAACCGCCTGGTCGAGTTCGAACGTGGCGGCACCGCCGTGCACCCTGCCCTGGCTACCCGCTGGGAGGTGTCCGACGACGGCTTGAGCTATACCTTCCACCTGCGTGAAGGGGTCAGGTTCCACAGCAACAAGGCCTTCACGCCCAGCCGCGACTTCAATGCCGACGACGTGCTGTTCACCTTCAACCGCATGCTCGACAAAGCCCACCCGTTCCGCCAGGCCTACCCCACCGAGTTCCCCTATTTCATCAGCATGGGCCTGGACAAGAACATCGCCCGGGTCGAGAAACGCGACCCTCTGACCGTGGTGTTCACCCTGAACGCGGTGGATGCCGCATTCATTCAGAACCTGGCCATGAGCTTCGCCTCGATCCTCTCTGCCGAGTACGCCGAGCAGCTGCTGGCCAGCGGGCGTGCCAGTGACATCAACCAGCACCCGATCGGCACCGGCCCGTTCGTGTTCCAGCGCTACCAGAAGGACTCGCAGATCCGCTACAAGGGCAACAAGGCCTACTGGGCCCCCGAGCAGGTCAAGCTCGACAACCTGGTGTTTTCGATCAACGTAGACCCCTCGGTGCGCATCCAGAAACTGCGCCGCAACGAATGCCAGGTCACCCTGCACCCGCGCCCCGCCGACCTGCCGGCCCTTCGCGCCGACAGCCAGCTGCAGGTGCTGCAGCAGCCGGGCTTCAACCTCGGCTACATCGCCTACAACACCCGCCATGCACCGTTCGACCGCCTGGAAGTACGCCAGGCGCTGGACATGGCGGTGAACAAGCAAGCCATCATCCAGGCGGTGTACCAGGACGCCGGCCAGTTGGCAGTCAACGCCATGCCACCGACCCAATGGTCCTACGACAACAGCCTCAAGGATGCCCCTTACAACCCGGAAAAGGCCCGCCAACTGCTGCGCCAGGCCGGCGTAGCGCCAGGTACCGAGGTCACCTTGTGGGCCATGCCGGTGCAGCGCCCGTACAACCCCAACGCCAAGCTGATGGCCGAAATGCTGCAGGCCGACTGGAACAAACTCGGCCTCAAGGTGCGCATCGTCAGCTACGAGTGGGGGGAATACATAAAGCGCATGAAAAACGGCGAGCACGACATCGCCCTGATCGGCTGGACCGGTGACAACGGCGACCCCGACAACTGGCTGGGCACCCTCTACAGCTGCGCCGCCATTGGCAGCAACAACTACTCGCAGTGGTGCGATCCGCAGTACGACAGCCTGGTCATGCAGGCCAAGCGCGTGAGCGACCCGGTGCAACGCAGCGCCCTGTACCAGCAGGCACAGCAGCGCCTCAAGCAGCAGGTGCCGATCACCCCGGTGGCCCATTCCACCGTCAACCAGCCGCTCAGCGTCAAGGTTTCCCAATTCAAGGTCAGCCCGTTTGGGCGCAATGATTTCTCCGGTGTGAGTGTTGACTGATGGCCAACCTGCACCGGCCGCTTCGCCGGTACAGGCAACACAGCGTCCGGATCAAGCCCGGCAACCCCGCGGCAACCCTGGCAACACCGCAGCAAGCACCCGGCCCACAAGGCCGGCCATAACTAGAAAAGAAAGGGAGCTTCAACTTGAAACTATTCACCTTGAGCGCACTGGCCTTATCCATCAGTGCAGTGACCACCATGGCCCAGGCTGACCCGCAAAGCCAGGCGTTCATTCCCATCACCCTCAAGAGCACCAGCGAGCAAGCCCAGGCCAGCGGTTTTATCGAGGGGCAGAACCTGTCCGGCAGCACCCGTAACTGGTACGCCCGCGAACGCGCGGCGCGCGCCCCCCTGTGGAAGTACTACAAGAACGACGGCACCCGCCACGACACCCACAGCCGTGAGAACTGGGTGCAGGGCACCATCCTCAACTACAGCTCCGGCTTTACCGAGGGTACCGTCGGCATCGCCGTCGAGGCCGCCGGCTACAATGCGATTGCGCTGCAGCAGAGCCGCCAGGCCGTAGCCGGCCCCAACAACCGCACCCTCACCCACAGCGACGGCGACCCCATCGGCCAGTGGAGCAAGCTGGGCCTGGGCAACATCAAGGCACGCGTGTCCAACACCACACTCACCCTGGGCAGGCAATCGGTGGACACACCCATGATCGCCTACATCGGCAACCGTGCCCTGCCGTCGAGCTTCCAGGGCGTATTCCTGCACAGCGCCGAGTTCGACAACCTCAACTTCGACCTGGGCACCTTCGACCGCGTTTCGCCGCGTACCGAGCAAAGCCTCAGCAAGTTCCGCAGCGAGTACAGCGCCACTGGCGTGGAAACCGACCGTGCCAGCACTGCCGGCATCAACTACCAGCCGTTCAAGAGCCTGAGCACCAGCCTGTACGCCACCAAAGTCGATGACTTCTGGAACCAGTACTACTTCGGCGCCAACCACGTGCTTGGCGACAGTGCGGTGCTCAGCCTGACCACTGGCCTGAACTACTACAAGACAGTCGACGCCGGCAGCCAGAAAATGGGCAAGATCGACAACGACACCTACAGCCTGTCGTTCGGCCTGACCCACCAGGCGCACACCCTCAGCGCTTCGTGGCAGCAGGTCAACGGCAACGAATACTTCGACTACCTGCACGAAACCAACGGCATTTTCCTGGCCAACTCGTTGCTCTCGGACTTCAACGGCCCGAACGAGAAATCCCTGCAGATTTCCTACGTGCTGAACATGGCGCCCTACGGCGTGCCAGGCTTGAAGTTCAACCTGTACAACGCCCGCGGCTGGGGCATCGATGGCACCCACTACCGTGGCACCGCCTATGACGTGAGGGGCCTGGATGGCGAAACCCACTACGAGTGGGGTATCGGCACCAGCTACGCGGTGCAGAGCGGGCCGTTGAAGGACACCAGTATCCGCGCCACCTACACCACGCACCGCGCCAGCAAGGCGCAGGCCGATGGCAGCCTGGACGAGTTCCGCGTGGTCACCACCATCCCATTCAACATTCTCTGACCGTTTGCGCCACGGCCCGCTGCACGGCGGGCCTTGGCGGCTACGCTGGAATCAATGCACGCAGGGAGTCTTCAACCCATGCACAGAGTTTTCATCAAGTCGCGACCGCTACGCCTGGCGCTGGCTGCGCTGGTGCTCGGCAGTGCCACGCAACTGGCGGCCAAGCCGCTGGTGGTCTGCACCGAAGCCAGCCCGGAGGGCTTCGACGTGGTCCAGTACACCACCGGCGTCACCTTCGATGCGTCCTCTGAAACACTGTTCAACCGCCTGGTGGACTTCAAGCCCGGGACCACCGACATCGAGCCGGCCCTGGCCGAGCGCTGGGACATTTCAGCAGATGGCCTGACCTATACCTTTCACCTGCGCAAGGGCGTGAAGTTCCACAGCACCGACTACTTCACACCCACCCGCGAATTCAACGCCGACGATGTGCTGTGGAGCCTGCGGCGCCAGCTGGACCCGGCGCACCCGTGGCACGACAAGACCAGCGTCGGCTACCCGTACTTCGAGAGCATGGCCTTCAGCCAGTTGCTCAAGGCGGTGGACAAGACCGACGAGCATACCGTGGTGATCACCCTCACCCGCCCCGAAGCACCGTTCCTGCATGACATGGCCATGGGCTTCACCTCTATCTATTCGGCAGAATACGGCGACCAGTTGCTCAAGGCCGGCAAGACCGCCGAGCTGAACAGCAAACCCATCGGCACCGGGCCGTTCATCTTCCAGCGCTACAACAAGGACGCGCAGGTCCGCTTCAAACCCAACCCCGACTACTTCCGCGGCAAACCGCCGGCCGACGCCCTGATCTTCGCCATTGCCACCGACAGCAATGTGCGCCTGCAGAAATTGCGCGCCAACGAGTGCCAGGTGGCGCTGTACCCCAAGCCGGACGACGTGCCCTCGATCAAGGCCGACCGCACCCTCAAGGTGGCCGAAACCGAAGCGCTGGTGACCGGCTATGTTGCCATGAACACCCAGCACAAGTACCTCAGCGACGTGCGTGTGCGTAAAGCCATCAACATGGCATTCGACCGCCAGACCCACGTCGACCAGCTGTTCGGCAAAGGTAATGCGTTGGTCGGGGTGAACCCCTACCCGCCCAGCATGATGGGCTTCAACCCGGCCAACCAGAACCCGCCGCGTGACCTTGCCAAGGCGCGCGCCCTGCTCAAGGAGGCGGATGTGCCGGAGGGCACCGTCATCACCCTGTTCACCCGCAACGGCGGTGGCATGACCAACCCCAACCCGCGCCTGTCGGCCGAGATGCTGCAGGCCGACCTCGGCCAGATCGGCCTGAAGCTGGATATCCGTGTGATGGAGTGGGCCGAGATGCTGCGCCGCGCCAAGCGCGGTGAAGCCGACCTGGTGTCCACCGGCTGGGCGGGCGACAACGGCGACCCGGACAACTTCCTCACCCCCCTGCTCAGTTGCGAGGCGGCCAAGACCGGCGAGAACTATGCGCGCTGGTGCAACCCTAAGTTCCAGGAGCTGATCAGCCGAGCCCGCGAGGTGGTCGACAACGACGAACGGGCAAGGCTCTATAGCGAGGCATTGAAGGTGTACGATGACGACCAACCGTGGATCAGCATGGCCCACCCGAAGATGTTCACCGCCATGCGTGACAATGTAGAGGGCTACGTGATCAGCCCTCTGGCCAAAAACAACTTCGCCACCACCCGGGTGAAGTAGAACAACGACGACCGCCGGCGCCCAGCAGGGAACCGGCGGCACTGCCGTAGCGTGCTGCTGGCCGTACGGTCTGATGAGGTAACCCCGACAATGTTGAGTTTTATTGCCCGGCGCCTTGGCCTGCTGATACCGACTTTTTTCGGCATCACGTTGCTGACTTTCGCGCTCATACGCCTGATCCCCGGCGACCCGGTGGAAGTGATGATGGGCGAGCGCAGGGTCGACCCCGAAATGCATGCCCAGGCCATGGAGCGCCTGGGCTTGAACAAACCCCTGCCGGTCCAGTACCTGGACTATGTCGGCAAGCTGGCCCAGGGCGACCTGGGTGAATCGCTGCGCACCCGCGAAAGCGTGTGGCGGGAGTTCCTGACCTTGTTCCCGGCCACCCTGGAACTGGCCTTTGCCGCGCTGTTGTTCGCTGGCGTGGTCGGCCTGCTGGCCGGGGTGATCGCGGCGCTCAAACGCGGCTCGCTGTTCGACCACGGGGTAATGGGCATATCCCTGGCGGGCTATTCGATGCCGATCTTCTGGTGGGGTCTGATCCTGATCATGTTCTTCTCGGTGAGCCTGGGCTGGACCCCGGTGTCCGGGCGCATCGACCTGCTCTACGACATCGAGCCGAAAACCGGCTTCATGCTGATCGATACCCTGCTCAGCGATGAGGAAGGCTCATTCAAGGACGCGGTGATGCACCTGATTCTGCCTGCCATCGTGCTCGGCACCATCCCGCTGGCGGTAATCGCGCGCATGACCCGCTCATCGATGCTTGAAGTGCTGCGCGAAGACTACATCCGTACAGCCCGTGCCAAAGGCCTGTCGCCGGCCCGGGTAGTGTTCGTGCATGGCCTGCGCAACGCATTGATCCCGGTGCTCACCGTGTTCGGCCTGCAGGTCGGCACGCTGTTGGCCGGTGCGGTGCTGACCGAAACCATCTTCTCCTGGCCGGGCATCGGCAAATGGCTGATCGAAGCCATCGGCGCCCGTGACTACCCCGTGGTCCAGAACGGCATCCTGCTGATCGCCTGCCTGGTAATCCTGGTCAACTTCGTCGTGGACATTCTCTACGGCCTGGCCAACCCACGCATCCGTCATCAGCGCTGAGGCCCTTGCCATGACTAGCCCGATTCCGAAATCCGTGTCGCCGGCCAGCCCGGTGGACCAAAGCCTGCTCTACCCTTCGCCGTACAAAGAATTCTGGCAAGCCTTCGCGCGCAACAAAGGCGCGGTGATGGGCCTGGCGTTCATGTGCCTGGTGGTGTTCTGCGCGCTGTTCGCGCCATGGGTCGCCCCCCATGACCCCAGCGAGCAGTACCGCGACTTCCTGTTGACCCCACCGGTGTGGCTGGAGGGCGGCACCTGGCAGTTCATCCTTGGCACCGACGAACTCGGCCGCGACCTGCTTTCACGCCTGATCCAGGGCGCGCGGCTGTCGCTGCTGATCGGCCTGTCCTCGGTGGTGATGTCGCTGATCCCGGGCATCCTGCTAGGCCTGCTGGCCGGGTTCTTCCCGCAACTGCTGGGCCCGTCGATCATGCGCCTGATGGACGTGATGCTGGCCCTGCCGTCGCTGCTGCTGGCGGTGGCGATCGTCGCCATTCTCGGCCCAGGCCTGATCAACACGGTGATTGCGATCGCCATCGTGTCGCTGCCCTCTTACGTGCGCCTGACCCGCGCCGCCGTGATGGGCGAGCTGAACCGCGACTACGTCACGGCCGCACGCCTGGCCGGCGCCGGCTTGCCACGCCTGATGTTCGTCACGGTGCTGCCCAACTGCATGGCACCGTTGATCGTGCAGGCCACCTTGAGTTTTTCCTCGGCGATCCTCGACGCCGCCGCCCTGGGCTTCCTTGGCCTGGGCGTGCAGCCGCCCACCCCCGAGTGGGGCACCATGCTGGCTTCGGCGCGTGACTACATCGAGCGTGCCTGGTGGGTGGTGAGCCTGCCCGGCCTGACCATTCTGCTCAGTGTGTTGGCAATCAACCTGATGGGCGACGGCCTGCGCGATGCGCTGGACCCGAAACTCAAGAACGCCGCCTGAGGAGAACGCCATGTCACTGTTACAGATCAACAACCTGAACGTGCGCTTCGGCGACGCCACTGCCGTACCGGTGGTCGATGGCCTGGACCTGGCGGTGGACGCCGGCGAGATCCTGGCGATCGTCGGCGAGTCCGGCTCGGGTAAATCGGTCACCATGATGGCCCTGATGGGCCTGATCGATGCGCCTGGGCGCATTACCGCCGACGCCCTGACGTTCGACGGCACCGACATGCTCAAGCTCAGCGGCCGGCAACGGCGCAAGGTGGTGGGTAAGGACATCGCCATGGTCTTCCAGGACCCGATGACCGCACTGAACCCCAGCTACACGGTAGGCTTCCAGATCGAGGAGGTGCTGCGCCAACACTTGGGCCTGAAGGGCAAGGCAGCGCGCCAACGTGCCCTTGAGCTATTGAAAAAGGTCGAGATCCCGGCGGCGGAAAGCCGCCTGGATGCCTACCCGCACCAGTTGTCCGGCGGCATGAGCCAGCGTGTGGCAATTGCCATGGCGATTGCCGGCGAACCCAAGCTGCTGATCGCCGATGAGCCCACCACCGCGCTGGACGTGACGATCCAGGCGCAGATCATGGAACTGCTGGTGAACCTGCAGAAAGAGCGCAACATGGCGCTGATCCTCATCACCCACGACCTTGCCGTAGTCGCCGAAACGGCCAGGCGGGTGTGCGTGATGTATGCCGGCCAGGCGGTGGAAGTTGGCCAGGTTCCGGAGCTGTTCGACCTGCCGGCCCACCCTTACAGCGAAGCCCTGCTGGCGGCCATCCCCGAACACAGCCTTGGCGCCGAACGCCTGGCCACCCTGCCCGGCATCGTGCCTGGCCGCTACGACCGCCCCGTGGGCTGCCTGCTGTCGCCGCGCTGCCCTTATGTACAGGACAACTGCCGGCGCCAGCGCCCGCCCCTCGACCCTCAGGCGTACAGCCTGGTGCGTTGCTTCTACCCGCTGAACCAGGAGGTGGCGTAATGGCCGTGGTTCTGACTGCCCGGGAATTGACCCGGCATTACGAAGTATCCCGCGGGCTGTTCAAAGGCCACGCACTGGTCCGCGCGCTCAACGGCGTGTCGTTCGAGCTGGAGGCCGGCAAGACCCTGGCGGTGGTGGGTGAGTCTGGCTGCGGCAAGTCGACCCTGGCCCGCGCCCTGACATTGATCGAAGAGCCGTCTTCCGGCTCCCTGCAAATTGCCGGCACCGAAGTCACTGGCGCCAGCAAGGCCCAGCGCAAGCAACTGCGCCGCGACGTGCAGATGGTATTCCAGAGCCCCTACGCTTCGCTCAACCCGCGGCAGAAGATTGGCGACCAGTTGGCCGAACCTTTGCTGATCAACACCTCGCTGAGCAAGGCCGAACGGCGAGACAAGGTGCAGAAGATGATGGAGCAGGTCGGCCTGCGCCCCGAACATTATCAGCGCTACCCGCACATGTTCTCTGGCGGCCAGCGCCAGCGCATCGCCTTGGCCCGGGCGATGATGCTGCAGCCCAAGGTACTGGTGGCAGACGAACCGACCTCAGCGCTGGACGTGTCGATCCAGGCACAGGTACTGAACCTGTTCATGGACTTGCAGAAGGAGTTCAACACCGCCTACGTGTTCATCTCGCACAACCTGGCGGTGGTGCGGCACGTGGCCGACCAAGTGCTGGTGATGTACCTGGGAAGGCCCGCAGAAATGGGGCCCAAGGAGGACATCTACGAGAAGCCGCTGCACCCGTACACCCAGGCACTGCTGTCAGCGACGCCGGCGATTCATCCCGACCCGCTGAAGCCGAAAATCAGAATTGCCGGGGAGTTGCCCAACCCGCTGAACCCGCCGGACGGCTGCGCGTTCCACAAGCGCTGCCCACATGCCACTGAGCGCTGCGCCAAGGACGTGCCGGCGTTCAGGCAAGTCGGTACCCGGCAAGTGGCCTGTCATTACGCGGAGCAGTTTCTTTAATCAGTTGCCAGAGCGGTCTGCGCTGGCGTGAGGTTCACGCGACCTCTGCAGAAGCGGCCTTGCGCCGCGATGGGCCGCCCCGCGGCCCCCAGCCGCTCAATGCATGAAAATCCAGATCAGGATAATCACCGGTATCGGTACGCCGATCATCCACAGCAATATCGAGCGCATGTTCAACCTCCGTCAATGGTGGCAATAGCAAAGGGCGGCCTGGGCCGCCCTTACTGTCAGTGCATGAACAGTGCAATCAGGATGATCACGGGAATCGGTACTCCAAGCATCCACAGCAATATCGAGCGCATGGTAATTCTCCTTGCTTAACGTTGAACGGTGCGGGTAGTGACGTAGTCGCCTTCCAGCCACTGCACGCGGTCGCGCAGGCGACCGCCATACAGGGCCGCGACGCTGGCGATAAAGGCGCCGCACAGCAGCGCGACGAAGGTCCAGAGGGCAGTCCAGGCAGCTACCTTGGCGGCAGTATCGGCCGCTTGCTTGGCATCGGTTTTCAGCTGCTGCACCTGAGCCATTACCTGGTCCACACGGGCTTCGGCTTCGGCCTGGGTCAGGCGGGTACGCTGCGCCACCAACTGGGCCAGGTAGGTACGGTCCTCAGGAGGCAATGCGCCGTCCCCGGCAATGCCCTTGGCCAGAATGCGCGCGGCAACCCCATTGGCGGCGTCCTCGCTGACTGGCGCCGGGCCGTCACCGCGGAACAGGCTGTCGACGAAGTACCCCATCGAGTCATTGTTGCTACCGGTAGCCGCCGATGCACCTGCGGCAGCAGACACCGTGGCCGCTTGCGACGCAGCGCTGGCTCCGGCCCCTACCAAGTTGCCCGCCGCGCCCAGCACCAGCATGGCGGCGACCAGGGTGGCCACTGCCCACGACAGGAAGCCATGCGCGGTATCGCGGAAGTACACCTCGTCACCGTGCAGGTTCGCCCACTTCACCCGCAGCCGGCCGGCAATATAGCCGCCCATGCCCGATGCGATGATCTGCGTGAGCAGCAGCCAGACAATGGTAGAAACGCCCAGGGCTTTGGCACTCGCCCCTTCGTCAGCCCAAGGCGAGGTTGCGGCGAAGCCCAATCCCGCGCCCAGTACCACAAGGATGAGGGAAACGGATGCGGCAGCAGCCGCGCCAGCGAAGATGGCCGCCCAGGAAACACCTGAACGGCTTTGCGTATCGACAGCGGGGTAGTCGGCAGAGGTGATCATGATGTGTGCGCCTTATGTTGTTAGCGAGAATTCCATTCGCGCAGTAACCTTTGCAGTAGCTGTGCCAGCTGTGACAAAAAATGACGCCCATATAAATCAGTGGCTTAGCTCGCTGGCCGCCTGCTGAACCGTGCAAAATGCGCGAAAGCGCCCTATCCATCAGGTGTTCTGCATTCTTGTGATGGCCTGGCCGGCAAGGCATGATCCAGCCATGACGCTTCCCGATGACCCCGCCCAGACCCCACTCACCGCCGAGACCGTGCTGCGCTACCACCTGTGCTGGAAGCACCGTGACCTCGACGGCGTGATGGCGCTTTATCACCCCGATGTCCAGTATCACGACTTCTTCCAGAACCGCGTGCTGGGCTATCGCGAACTGCGCGACTACGTGCGCGCCTGCCTACCCCATGAAGCCGGCGAAGACATCGTCCACAGTGACCGTATCCGCGTCGATGGCTGCACCGCGTTCATCCAGTACCAGGTTACGGTGCAGGGCGGCGATGGCCTGGTGGCGTTTCAGTCCAGCGAGGCAATTACCGTGAGGGACGGCCTGATCTGGCGGGTCAACGAATATGCGACCCTGGTGCGCCAGCACGGCAACACCGCGGGCACCGGCGGCGCGCGGCCAGCCACCAGCCGCCTGGGCCTGTCACCGCGGCAGCTGTCGACCATGGCCCAGGACCTGGAACACTATTTTCAGCGCCAGCGCCCCTACCTGGACCCTGAACTGGATCTGCAGCAAGTTGCCGATGCCAGTGGCTACAGCCGCAACCAGATTTCCTACCTGCTGAACCAGGTGCTTGGGCAAAGCTTCTACCGCTACGTCAACCAGGCGCGCCTGCAGCACCTGATGGCCAGCCTTGATGACAACAGCGCCGGAACACCCATCGATGACCTGGCGTTCAACGCTGGCTTCAATTCGCTGTCGGCGTTCTACAAGTGCTTCCGTGAACACACCGGGCTCACACCCAAGGCCTACCTGAAGCAAATTTCCCTGCGTGCACGCACGTAAGACAGCCGCCCACTCGCCCGACTAGGATCGGCCACAGACCTTGACGGACGTGGAGCCGAACCCGATGCAACCCCTGCGCACGCTCAGCCTGTGGATGGACCAGCTCGACGAGCCGCTGTGCGCCCGCCCGGCCCTGCGCGACGACCTGGACGCGGATGTGTGCATCATCGGCGCGGGCTACACCGGGCTGTGGACCGCCTACTACCTCAAGCGCCAGGCACCCCAGCTGAACATTGCACTGATCGATGCCAACATCGCCGGTTTCGGCGCCTCTGGGCGCAACGGTGGCTGGCTGATGGGCAACCTGCTCGGCGAAGACCGCCTGCTCGCCAGCCTGTCACCGCAGCAGCGCCGCGCCAGCATCGACCTGCTGCACGGGATTCCGGACGAGGTGCACAGCGTGCTGCAGCGCGAAGGCATCGACTGCCACTACCGCAAAGGGGGCGTGCTGTATTGCGCCGCGCGCTACCCGGAACAGGAACGCAGCCTGCGCGCCTACCTCGACGACCTGTACCGCCAGGGCATGACCGAAGACGACTACCGTTGGTTGCGCCCCGAACAGCTGGACGCGCAGCTACGGGTCAGCAACGCCTATGGCGCGATCTACAGCCCGCACACGGCGACCATTCAGCCGGCCATGCTCGCCCGTGGCCTGGCCCGGGCACTGGAAGCGCTGGGTGTACCGATCTACGAAAATACCCCAGCCATCGACTGGCAACCGGGTGAGGTGCGTACACCGCTGGCGCGCATTCGCTGCCAATGGGTGGTGCCCGCCGTGGAAGGCTACGCCGCCAGCCTGCCACCACTGGGCAAACACCAACTGCCGGTGCAGAGCCTGCTGGTGGCCACCGAGCCACTTCCCGAGGCGACCTGGGAACAGATCGGCATGAGCCAGGGCCAGGCCTTCAGCGAAAGCAGCCGCCAGGTCACCTATGGCCAGCGCACGGCCGACAACCGGCTGGTATTCGGCGCCCGGGGCGGGTACCGCTTCGGCGGCCGCCTGCGTGAAAACTTCAACCTCGACGAACATGAAATCGAGCTGCGCCGCTACCTGTTCAGCGAACTCTTCCCACAGCTAAAGCATGCGCGTATCACCCATTCGTGGGGTGGCAACCTAGGCATGGCGCGGCGCTTCCGCCCACACATGCTCTGCGACCGCCAGCGCGGCATCGCCCTGGCCGGCGGTTACGGCGGCGAAGGCGTTGGCGCCACCAACCTGGGCGGGCGGACCCTGGCGGCACTGATCCTCAACCAGCACAACGCGCTGACGGCGCAACCGTGGGTGCTCGACAACCGCCCGGTTTCAAGCCTGGCCAGCTGGCCCCCCGAGCCCTGCCGCTGGCTGGGCTACAACGCAATCATCCAGAGCTTCGTCCACGAGGACCGGACCCTCGCCAACCCCGCCAGCGCGCCCTGGCGGCGGCGCCTGGCCAGCTCGCTCGCGGACTTCATGGAAGGCTTCATGCACTGATTCCCTTTCCCCAACACAGGATCCACCGGTCATGCGCATCACCCAGTTCAAGAATACCGACAGCGTCGCACTGGCTAGCGCCAGCCCGGTAGCGGTGCCCCTCGGCGAACCCGTGGCAGTGGCTTCGGTCACCAGCGTGGAACGCGACGACGGCGTCGAAACCGGTATCTGGGAGTGCACCCCCGGGCGTTGGCGGCGGCAGATCGTGCAACAGGAGTTCTGCCATTTCATCAAGGGCCGCTGCACCTTCACCCCCGACGGTGGCGAGCCCCTGCTTATAGAAGCCGGAGACGCATTGATGCTACCGGCCAACAGCACCGGCACCTGGGACATCCAGGAGACCGTGCGCAAGACCTACGTACTGATTTTCTGATCCGCTGATCGCCTGCCTTCGATAACAACAGACAAAGCAAGGTAACTCCGACATGCGCACACGCCTTCTTGCACCCTTGATGCTGGCCGCCAGTGTGGCCAGTGCCGCCGAAACGGTGAAAATCTACAACTGGTCCAGCTACGTGGCACCCGACACGCTGAAAAACTTCCAGCAAGCCACTGGCATCGTGCCCACCTACGACGTGTATGACAGCAACGAAACCCTCGACGGCAAGCTGATGACCGGCAACTCTGGCTACGACGTGGTGTTCCCTTCCAACCACTTCATGGCCCGGCAGATCCAAGGCAAGGCCTTGAAACGCCTGGACAAGTCGCAGCTGCCCAACTGGCAGAACCTCAACCCGGTGCTGCTCAAGGCGCTGGAGGTGAATGACCCGGGCAACCAGTACGGTTTCCCCTACCTGTGGGGCAGCACCGGAATCGGCTACAACATCGACAAGGTCAAGGCGGTACTGGGCGACAACGCGCCGCTGGACTCGTGGGACCTGATCTTCAAGCCCGAATACATGAGCAAGCTGAAAAGCTGCGGTGTAGCGGTGCTGGACAACGGCCCCGAGCTGCTGCCGATTGCCCTGCACTACCTGGGCCTGCCGCACCACAGCCAGAACCCGGCAGACTACGACAAGGCCAAGGCGCTGTTGATGCAGGTACGGCCCTACATCAGCTACTTCCACTCCTCGAAATACACTGGCGACCTGGCCAACGGCGATGTCTGCGTGGTGGTGGGCTTCTCGGGGGATGTGCTGCAGGCGAAGAACCGCGCCGAAGAGGCGCACAACGGCGTCAAGGTGGGCTATTCGATACCCAAGGAAGGCGCGCCCTTGTGGTTCGACATGGTGGCCATGCCGGCCGATGCACCAGATGAAAAGGCTGGCTATGCCTACATGAACTACCTGCTGCAGCCGGAGGTGATGGCCAACATCAGCAACCATGTGCAGTATGCCAACGGCAACCTCAAGGCGGACGGGCTGGTGGACCCTGCGCTGAAAGGCAATGCGATGATTTACCCGAGCGAAGCCGTGATGGGCAAGCTGTATGCGCTGGAGGCGATGCCGGCCAAGATCGACCGCATCAGGACCCGGGTCTGGACCAGTATCAAGGCCGGGAATTGAAATGGGGCCGCTTTGCGGCCCTTCGCGGGCACGCCCGCTCCCACAGTGATTGCCCGTGGGAGCGGGCGTGCCCGCGAAGGGCTGCAAGGCAGCCCCAAATCCAATAGTCAGTGGTGCTCGCGGGTAGCGCGGAACTTGATGTCCGGCCAGCGTTCTTCCATCAGCGCCAGGTTGACCCGGGTCGGCGCCAGGTAAGTGAGGTGGCCGCCACCATCGATGGCCAGGTTTTCCATGGCCTTGGTCTGGAATTCCTCAAGCTTCTTCTTGTCGTCGCAGCTGATCCAGCGGGCCGACCACACGGTGATCGGCTCCCAGGCGCACTCGACCTTGTACTCTTCCTTCAGGCGGCTGGCGACCACGTCGAACTGCAGCACACCGACCGCACCCAGGATGATGTCGTTGCTGCGCTCGGGGAAGAACACCTGCGTGGCACCCTCTTCCGCCAGCTGCTGCAAGCCCTGGCGCAGCTGCTTGGACTTCAGCGGGTCCTTCAGGCGCACACGGCGGAACAGCTCCGGGGCGAAGTGCGGGATACCGGTAAAGCCCAGGGCCTCGCCTTCGGTAAAGGTGTCACCGATCTGGATGGTGCCGTGGTTGTGCAGGCCGATGATGTCGCCGGCAAAGGCCTCTTCCAGTTGCTCACGCTCGGAGGAGAAGAAGGTCAGCGCATCGCCGATACGCAGGTCCTTGTTGAGGCGCACGTGGCGCATCTTCATGCCCTTTTCGTACTTGCCCGAGCAGATGCGCATGAACGCGATACGGTCGCGGTGTTTCGGGTCCATGTTCGCCTGGATCTTGAACACGAAACCGGTGAACTTCTCTTCGACCGGCTCTACGGTACGTTCGTGGGCCACACGCCCGAGCGGCCGCGGCGCCCAGTCGACCACCGCGTCGAGCACGTGGTCGACACCGAAGTTACCGAGTGCCGTACCGAAGAACACCGGGGTCAGCTGGCCACTGATGAACTCTTCCTGGTTGAACTCGTGGCAAGCACCCTGCACCAGCTCCAGTTGCTCGACGAACGAATCGTATTGGTCACCCAGGTGGGCACGGGCCTCGTCGGAGTCCAGCTTCTGGATGATCTTGGCCTCGGTGCGCTCATGGCCGTGGCCAGGGGTGTACACCACGATGTAGTCACCGGTGAGGTGGTACACGCCCTTGAAGTCACGGTAGCAACCGATCGGCCAGGTGATCGGCGCGGCCTTGATCTTCAGAACCGCCTCGATCTCGTCGAGCAGTTCGATCGGGTCGCGAATGTCACGGTCGAGTTTGTTGATGAAGCTGACGATGGGCGTGTCGCGCAGGCGGCAGACGTCCATCAGGGCGATGGTCCGCGGCTCTACACCTTTACCGCCGTCCAGCACCATCAGCGCCGAGTCCACTGCGGTCAGGGTGCGGTAGGTGTCTTCAGAGAAGTCTTCGTGGCCGGGGGTGTCGAGCAGGTTGATCATGTGCTCGCGGTACGGGAACTGCATCACCGAGGTGGTGATGGAGATGCCGCGCTGCTTCTCCATTTCCATCCAGTCGGAGGTGGCATGGCGGTCGGACTTGCGCGACTTCACGGTACCGGCGACGGCAATGGCCTTGCCCATCAGCAGCAGCTTTTCGGTGATGGTGGTCTTACCGGCGTCGGGGTGGGAAATGATTGCGAAAGTGCGGCGCTTCGCGACTTCGGCGGCCTGGTTGGTCATGGGAAATCGCCTGACTGGGGGATTTGAAAGGGGCGATATCATACCTGAAGTTGGGCGGGGACCAAAATCTGCTGATTGAGAGGTTGCAGGTCCGGCCCTATCGCCGGCA
>NZ_AEWE02000122.1:0-12350 GCF_000190455.2 Pseudomonas sp. TJI-51 | reverse complement strand
GCTTGCCAGCGATAGGGCCAGCACTGCCACAGCAGATTCACCACACAATCGCTTTATCACGACAAATGGCCACAGGGCAGTTATTTCAACGCCTGCAGCGCGCTAAGCCGCTGTTTTCTCTCGCCAAATTTGCACTCCCCCAGTGATTAACGCTGGCCAAATGCCGCCTCAAATGGGAACCTTTAGGGCCCTGGAGACGTCCACTCCCCTGCAACCCGCTTCGGTTGAGGGCTGGTTTCATCAGCATTTTCGGGCCCGACGGGGTTCGGCTCATGGCCAGATCGCAGCCTTCGGTTTGCATCTGGCTGCTACTCGCGAACACACCACCCGCCGCCACCCCTGGCCGGCAACCAAGAAGTGTGCTCGCCGACAACACAAGGAGTCTGCCTGTGGCTAAACGCTACGGTAAAGGGCTGTTGGGATGGGCCGCCGTGCTCGTCATCCTGGCCCTGCTGGTCCACTGGATCGGCATCGACACGATCGCGCGGTATCGCGACGATCTTGGGTTCTACCTGCAAGCGCACCTGGTACTGGTGCTGGCTTCGATGGCGGCGGCACTGGCCGTGGGCATCCCCGCCGGCATTGCGCTCAGTCGGCCGCACCGGGTCGACAAAGCCGAGCGCTTCATGCAGTTCTTCAACGTTGGCAATACCATCCCCCCCCTGGCCGTTCTGGCCATCGCCCTGAGTATCCTGGGCATCGGCGCCGGGCCGGCGATCTTCGCACTGTTCCTCGCCTCCCTCCTGCCCATCGTGCGCAACACCTACGAAGGCCTGAAAAACGTCCCCGCCTCGCTCAAGGAAGCCGCCACGGGCATTGGCATGACCCCACGCCAGCAACTGTGGCAGGTCGAGCTGCCCAACGCCGTGCCAATCATTGTCGGCGGTGTTCGCGTGGCCCTGGCTTTGAACGTGGGCACCGCACCGCTGGCATTCTTGATTGGCGCCAATAGCCTGGGCAGCCTGATCTTCCCCGGCATCGCCCTGAACAACCAGCCCCAGCTGCTGCTGGGGGCCGCCTGTACCGCACTGCTGGCCCTGCTACTGGACGCGGCGGTGAGTTTCTCCAGCAAGCGCTGGCTGGAACGTGGCCTGGCCCACTAAGGATAGGGAACGCATGAAGAAAACAATCGCCTTGCTGCTGGGCGCGGCCCTGCTGTTCGCAGGATTTGCCCAGGCAGCGGAAACGCCCCAGATCCGCATCGGCGCGCGGGTGTTCACCGAACAGACCGTACTGGCCGAAATCACCGCGCAGTACCTGCGTGCCAACGGTTTCGACGTGCGCGTCACCACCGGCCTGGGTAGCAACATCGCGCGCCAGGCCCAGGAAACCGGCCAGCTCGACCTGATGTGGGAATACACCGGCGTATCGCTGGTGTCGTACAACCACATCGAAGAACGCATGCCCAGCGCCGAAGCCACCTACGCCAAGGTCAAGGCGCTGGACGCGAAAAAGGGCCTGGTCTGGCTGACCCCGTCGAAGTTCAGCAACACCTACGCCTTGGGCCTGCCCAAGCAAGTGGCCGAGGCCTATCCGCAGGTCAACAGCATCAGCGACCTTAACCAGGTACTGCGTGACGAAAGCGAGCGCAAGCACCTGGTGGCACTGGACACCGAGTTCGCCAACCGCCCCGATGGCCTGGTCGGCCTGAAAGCGATGTACGACCTGCAACTGGGCCGCGCCAACATCCGCCAGATGGACGCGGGCCTGGTCTACACCGCCATGCGTAACAACCAGGTGTTCGCCGGCCTGGTGTACACCACCGATGGCCGCCTGAGTGCCTTCAACCTGAAGCTGCTGGAAGACGACAAGCGCTACTTCCCTGACTACACGGCCGCGCCGGTGGTGCGCAAGGCCGTGCTCGACGCCAACCCGCAGCTGGCGGGGCTGCTCAAACCGCTGGCCGAGCAACTGGACGATGAAACCATGCGCCAGCTCAACGCCAAGGTCGATGTCGAGCACCAGAACCCGACCGCCGTGGCCGCCGCCTTCCTGCGCGATCACCCATTGACCAGCGAGGGCCAGCCATGAACCTGATCGATACTTTCAACCACCTCGACTGGGCCCAGGTACTGAACCTGACCGGCCAACACATCATGCTGGTCGGTGTGGCCGTGGGCCTGGCGATTCTGGTGGGCGTGCCGCTGGGCATCCTCATGACCCGCTTCCCGGCCCTGGCCGGCCCGCTGCAGGCCAGCGCCACGGTACTGCTGACCATCCCGTCGATTGCCCTGTTCGGCCTGTTGCTGCCGCTTTACTCCAAATTCGGCCAAGGCCTCGGGCCGCTACCGGCGATTACCGCCGTGTTCCTTTATTCGCTGTTGCCGATCATGCGCAACACCTACCTGGCCCTGACCAATGTCGAACCCGGCATCCGCGAAGCCGCGCGCGGCATCGGCATGACCTTCGGCCAGCGCCTGCGCATGGTCGAGCTGCCCATCGCCGTGCCGGTGATCCTCGCCGGCGTGCGTACCGCCGTGGTGATGAACATCGGCGTCATGACCATTGCCGCCACCATCGGCGCCGGCGGCCTTGGCGTGCTGATCCTGACCTCCATCAGCCGCAGCGACATGTCGATGCTGCTGGTCGGCGCGGTACTGGTCAGCCTGCTGGCCATCCTCGCCGACCTGCTGCTGCAAACCCTGCAACGTGCCCTGACTCCAGAAGGACTGCGCTCATGATCGAACTGAAGAACCTCAGCAAAACCTTCAACGTCAACGGCAAGGAGGTCAAAGCCGTCGACGCGGTAAGCCTCACCGTCAACGAAGGGGAAATCTGCGTGTTCCTCGGCCCATCGGGCTGCGGCAAAAGCACCACGCTGAAAATGATCAACCGCCTGATCACGCCAACCTCGGGCCAGGTGTTCATCAATGGCGAGGACACCACCGGGCTGGACGAAGTGACCCTGCGCCGCCACATCGGTTACGTGATCCAGCAGATCGGCCTGTTCCCCAACATGACCATCGAAGAGAACATCACCGTGGTGCCGCGCCTGCTCGGCTGGGACAAGCAGAAATGCCACGAGCGTGCCCGCGAACTGATGCACATGATCAAGCTCGAGCCCAAACAGTACCTGCAACGCTACCCGCGCGAGCTTTCCGGTGGCCAGCAGCAGCGTATCGGCGTGATCCGCGCGTTGGCGGCCGATGCGCCGGTGCTGTTGATGGACGAACCGTTCGGCGCGGTCGACCCGATCAACCGTGAAATGATCCAGAACGAGTTCTTCGAAATGCAACGGGCGCTGAACAAGACCGTGATCATGGTCAGCCACGACATCGACGAAGCGATCAAGCTTGGCGACAAGATTGCCATCTTCCGGGCCGGCAAGTTGCTGCAGCTGGACCACCCGGACACCCTGCTGGCGCACCCGGCAGACGAGTTCGTGAGCAACTTCGTAGGCCAGGACAGCACCCTCAAGCGCCTGCTGCTGGTGCGCGCCGAAGATGCGGCAGACAACGCCCCGGCGGTCAGCCCGGAAACGCCGGTAAGCGATGCGCTGGAACTGCTCGACGAACACGACCGCCGCTACGTGGTGGTCACCGACGCGCAGAACAAGGCCCTGGGCTATGTACGCCGGCGGGACATGCACCGCCAGCAGGGCACCTGTGGCGACTTCCTGCGTCCGTTCAATGCCACCGCCTCGCACGACGAGCACCTGCGCATCCTGCTGTCGCGCATGTACGAGTTCAACCGGGCGTGGTTGCCGGTGCTGGATGCCGAGCAGGTGTTCCTCGGCGAGGTGACACAGGAGTCGATTGCGGCGTACCTGAGTTCCGGCCGCTCGCGCGGCGCCAAGACCAGCATCGTCTCCCCGGCGGAGGCGGTGGCATCGTGATGAGCGCTGCCTACTGATGCGCAGCTAGGTGCGGATACGGGTTTCACGCACCAGAAGCGTCGCATCCGTCGGTCGGTAACAAAAAATTTATGCGCGATTTTCGGTACGTGGGTACCAGAAAAGCGTGGCCATAAATATGAACACCTCTGGTGCCATCGGGTATCGGGCTGCTGCCACAGGGTGGGTCAAAACCCTGTAGCAGCGGCTTCAACCGCACATGAGCCGACGTGGTCCATTCCACAATTTTTTACGCTTGAAACACCACCGGGAACATCAGCCGGTCATATGAGTCGTTTATTCAAACGACAGGTGGCCGATCAACGCCGATCACGCCAGGATTGCCTGTTGATTCTGCATTCTTCACGCCCTAAAGTGCGCGCCGAACGTCCATGCTGGAAACGATCCATCCGGCTCAAGTACTGAGTAGGCGAACCAAAGTGGGGATACGGAGGACGTTCAGTTTGCAGCCACTTAATCTTTCAGTTTGCCCATGGAGTCCCTGAGCATGTCGATCCAGGTCGAAGACTATTTCGCGCGTGATACCTTCCAGAAAATGAAGGCGTTCGCCGACAAGCAGGAAACCCCGTTCGTACTCATCGATACCCAGATGATCAGCCAGGCTTACGACGACCTGCGCGCGGGTTTCGAATTCGCCAAGGTCTACTATGCGGTGAAGGCCAACCCGGCTGTCGAGATCATCGACCTGCTCAAGGAGAAAGGTTCGAGCTTCGACATCGCCTCGATCTACGAGCTGGACAAGGTGTTGGGCCGCGGCGTCAGCGCTGACCGCATCAGCTATGGCAACACCATCAAGAAGTCCAAAGACATCCGCTACTTCTACGAGAAGGGCGTGCGCCTGTATGCCACCGACTCCGAAGCCGACCTGCGCAACATCGCCAAGGCCGCCCCGGGCTCGAAAGTGTACGTGCGCATCCTCACCGAAGGCTCGACCACTGCCGACTGGCCGCTGTCGCGCAAATTCGGCTGCCAGACCGACATGGCCATGGACCTGCTGATCCTGGCCCGCGACCTGGGCCTGGTGCCCTACGGCATCTCCTTCCACGTCGGTTCGCAACAGCGCGACATCAGCGTGTGGGACGCCGCCATCGCCAAGGTCAAGGTGATCTTCGAGCGCCTGAAGGAAGAAGACGGCATCGAACTGAAGCTGATCAACATGGGCGGTGGCTTCCCGGCCAACTACATCACCCGTACCAACAGCCTGGAAACCTACGCCGAAGAAATCATTCGCTTCCTCAAGGAAGACTTCGGTGACGAGCTGCCGGAAATCATCCTCGAACCTGGCCGTTCGCTGATCGCCAACGCCGGCATCCTGGTCAGCGAAGTGGTGCTGGTTGCACGCAAGTCGCGTACCGCCGTCGAGCGCTGGATCTACACCGACGTGGGCAAGTTCTCCGGCCTGATCGAAACCATGGACGAAGCCATCAAGTTCCCGATCTGGACCGAGAAGAAAGGCGAAACCGAAGAAGTGGTCATCGCCGGCCCTACCTGCGACAGCGCCGACATCATGTACGAGAACTACAAGTACGGCCTGCCGCTGAACCTGGCCATTGGTGACCGCCTGTACTGGCTGTCGACCGGTGCCTACACCACCAGCTACAGCGCAGTGGAATTCAACGGCTTCCCGCCGCTGAAGGCCTACTACCTGTAATGCACAACGGGGCCGCGAGGCCCCGTTTTCATGTGTGCAGATGCCGAGATCAGCGCTGTCGAGGTGGGAGCCGGCTTGCCGGCGATTGGGCCAGCACAGGCAACTTCAAGCTTCGCGCCGTTCGATTTCCTCGGCATAGCGCGCGGCAAACGCCATGAGCACCGGCCCCGCGCCCTGCAGGGTCACCAGCGCCGCACGCAGAAAGTTCAGGTTACCCTCGACCCGCGCACGCTCCAGCCAAGGCGCAGCCTCGGCCACCTGGCCACGCTCGACCAGCACCAGCCCCAGGCTGAACATGCCGCGAAAATCCCCTGCCTCGGCCGACCGGCGATACCAGCGCACCGCACGCGCGGGGCTGGGCGCGGTGGCAATGCCCTGCTCCAGATAGCGCCCGTACAGGTTCATCGACTTGGCATGCCCCTGCTGTGCGGCCTTCTCGTAGCACATCAGCGCCTGCGCCTGGTTGGCCGGCACACCACGCCCGGTCGCCAGCAGGTTACCCAGGTTGTACAGCCCCCAGGCAAGCCCGGCATCGGCGGCGCGGGCATAGTGCACGGCGGCTTGAGCCAGGTTTACCGCACCGCCCCAGCCATGCTCCAGGCAACGCCCGAGCATGTTATGCGCCATGGCGTTGCCAGCTTGCGCGGCAATGGCAAACCAGCGCCGGGCAACCTCGGCGTCGGCTTCTATCCCGCGCCCATCGAGCAGGATCTGCCCCAGCAGCAACTGCGCTTCGACCACGCCCTGCCCCGCCGCTGCCAGGATGGCCTGGGCCGCCTTGCCCGGGCTTTGCTCAAGCATGGCCCGCAACCCGGCCACGTCCAGCACTTCCTCACGCCGCAACTGATAGCCCACGGTCAGACCTCGGCCCAGCGGCGCAGCAGGTTGTGGTAGGTGCCCGTCAGTTGCAGCAGCGCAGGGTGTTCTGGCACATCGGCCGTCAGTTGCTGGATGGCATTGTCCATTTCGAACAGCAGCGCGCGCTGGCTGTCCTCACGCACCAGGCTCTGGGTCCAGAAAAAGGCGGCATAGCGCTGCCCGCGGGTGACCGGGTTGACCTTGTGCAGGCTGGTGCCGGGGTACAGCACCAGGTCACCGGCCGCCAGCTTGACCTGCTGCTCACCATAGGTGTCCTGAATGACCAGTTCCCCCCCGTCGTAGCTGCCCGGGTCACTGAGAAACAGCGTGGACGACAGGTCGGTACGCACGCGCTCCGGGCTGCCCTTGGGCTGGCGCAGGGCATTGTCGATGTGAAAGCCGAAATTGCCGCCCTCGCGGTAGCAATTGATCAGTGGCGGGAACACCTTGTGCGGCAACGCTGCCGACAGGAAGCGCGGGGTCTTCCACAGGCGGTCGATCAGCGCGGTGCCGATTTCCTTGGCCAGCGGGTGCCCTTCTGGCAGTTGCAGGTTGTGCTTGGCCTTGGCCGACTGGTGGCCGGCAGTCACCTTGCCATCGGCCCAGTCAGCCTGCTCCAGGGCCTCGCGAATACGGGCCAGTTCGTCAGCGGCGAACAGGCCTGGGATGTGCAGCAGCATGGCAAGGTTACCGTCGGGAACTGTAAAGGCCCAATGATATTGATTCCCTTTTGCGCTACACAAGCCTTTTCGCCGCTTACGACGTTTCAGCCGATTGGAAACTTAAGGGCAAATTGTAAAGATTGTAAATTCTTCACGAATGGTAACGAATATCAATTGTTAGTCACAATCGCTTACATTAGTATCCGCCGCCTCACCACCTTGGGGAAGGTTTCCAGCAATGCGCCAGTCCGTACCATCTGCAGTAAGCTCACCGCGTCTGATCGTTAGCGCCATAGGCATCGCGCTTGGCGCATCGTCGGCCTACGCCGCCGACCCGGCTGCCAGCAGTGCCATCACCCTGGATGCCACCAGCGTGAACGGCAAGGCTGAGCAGGCCAGCAGCGACTACAAAACCGAGCGCGCTGCTTCGCAGAAGTACACTGCACCGTTGGTGGACACCCCGCGCTCGGTCACGGTGATCCCGCAACAGGTGATCAAGGATACCAACGCCCTGACCCTGCAAGACGCGCTGCGCACCGTGCCAGGCATTACCTTCGGCGCCGGCGAAGGTGGCAACCCGCAAGGCGACCGCCCGTTCATTCGCGGCTTCGACGCCCAGGGCGACACCTACCTGGACGGCGTGCGCGACACTGGCGCACAAACCCGCGAAATCTTCGCCATCGAGTCGGTTGAAGTGGCCAAGGGCCCGAACTCCGCCGTAGGTGGCCGCGGGGCAGCGGGCGGTACCATCAACCTGGTGAGCAAGCGCGCGCACCTGGGCAACTCGCTGGACGGTGCCTGGACCTGGGGCAGCGACCAGACCCAACGCTATACCTTCGACGGTAACTACCAATTCAGCGATACCGTGGCCGGCCGCCTGAACCTGATGACCCATGAAAGCAACGTTGCCGGCCGCGACAAGGTGAACTACGACCGCTGGGGCATCGCCCCGTCGCTGGCCTTCGGCCTGGGCACGCCGACCCGCGTCAACCTCGACTACTACCACCTGGAAAGCGACGACCTGCCGGATTCGGGCATCCCGTACAGCATCCCGTTGGCTGGCAGCGCTGCCCGTACTTCGGCCCACCCGAGCAAGCCGGATGATGGCGGCGACAGCGACAACTTCTATGGCCTGAGCGGTCGCGACTTCCGCAAGAGCCGGGTAGATATCGCCACCTTCGCCATCGAACACGACCTGACCGACGCGCTGACCGTGAAGAACACCCTGCGCCACGGCAACAGCATGCAGGACTACATCCTCACCCAACCGGACGACAGCAAGGGCAACGTCAACAACGGCAGCGTTTGGCGCCGGGCCAACACCCGCGTTGGCAACACCGCCACCACCACCAACCAGACCGACCTGTTTGGCGAGTTCTACCTGGGCGGCATGAAGAACAGCTTCTCCACCGGCATCGAGCTGAGCCGCGAAGAAAGCGACCGCTCCAGCTACACCGTCAACACCAACACCCGGCTGAACGCATCCGTGTGCAACCCCGGGCTGATCGGCGCCAACAGCGGCTACAACTGCACCTCGCTGAGCAACCCGAACCCGGATGACCCGTGGAACGGCAGTATCGCCCGCAACTACGCCGGCACCGATACCAAGAGCGACACCCGCGCCCTGTATGTATTCAACACCCTTGAGTTGTCGCCTGCATGGCTGGTGAACATGGGCCTGCGTTACGACCACTTCGATACGCAGTACCGCACCTATGACGCTGCTGGCGCCACCGTGGTCAATGCCAAGGGCGTAGCCGCCAAAGGCAAGGATACCAGCGAGTTCGTCACCGGCCAGCTGGGCCTGGTATGGAAACCGGCCGACAACGGCAGCGTCTACGTGTCCTACGCCACCTCTGCTACCCCACCGGGGGCAATGCTGGGCGAAGGCATGGAGGCCAACCCACTGGGCAACACCACCGATCGTGCCGGCAACCTGTTGAGCAGCGACATGGAGCCGGAAGAGACCACCAACTACGAAATCGGTACCAAATGGGACCTGCTCGACCAACGCCTGTCGCTGACCGCCGCGCTGTTCCGCACCGAGAAGGAAAACGCGCGCGTTCAGGTCGATACCACAAGCTACGAGAACGTCGGCGAAACCCGCGTGCAGGGTATCGAACTGTCGGCCAGCGGCAAGATCACCGCCAAGTGGCAAGTGTTCGCTGGCTACACCTACATGCAGGCCCGCCAGATCGACGGCGGCCCGCTGGGCAAGGCCAACGACGGCAACCAGTTGCCGAACACCCCGAACAACAGCGCCAGCGTGTGGACCACCTACGCGATTACACCAAAGCTGACCGTGGGCGGCGGTGCGTTCTACGTGGATGACGTGTACGGCAGCGTAGCCAACACCACCATGGTCGACAGCTATGTACGCTACGACGCCATGGCTGCCTACAAGCTGACCAAGAACATCGACCTGCAATTGAACGTGCAGAACCTGACCAACGAGGTTTACTACGACAAGACCTTCTCCACCCACTTCGCCAACCAGGCGGCTGGGCGCACGGCATTGCTGACCACCAGCGTGCACTTCTGACAGGGGTTGGGTTGACCGGGCGGCGCTGGTAAAACGCAACACGCTAAAAAACACCCACCCCGGCCCCGTTCATCTCCGTGAGCGGGGCTTTTGCGTATCAAGGCATAATGCACGCCGCGCAGCATGCGGCAGAAACACAAGGTGATGATGTGGTGAAGAAGACGCTGTTCCAATTGCACTGGTTCTTTGGCATCACCGCTGGCCTGGTGCTGGCCTTGATGGGCATTACCGGAGCGCTGTACTCGTTCCAGGAAGAACTGCTGCGCGCCTTCAATGCCGACGTGCTGAAGGTCGAGGTGCGCGCCGAAGGCGTACTGCCGCCAGCCGAGCTGGTGCAACGGGTCGAAGCCCAGCAACACGAGAAGGTATCGATGCTGTGGGTGGATGTGCGCGAAGGCAATGCCGCCCGTATCTTCTTCATGCCCGCACCGGGCGAACGCCGTGGCCTGCTGCGCTACGCCGACCCGTACACCGGCGAGCTCAAGGGCGAAGTCGCCGGGCAAGGCTTCTTCAACCTCATGCTCACCCTGCACCGCTTCCTGGCGATGGGTGATACCGGCCGGCAGATCACGGGCGCTTGCACCCTGCTGCTGGTGTTTTTCTGCCTGTCCGGCCTGTACCTGCGCTGGCCGCGCAAGGCGCTTAACTGGCGCACATGGCTGACCTTGGACTGGGCCAAGAATGGCCGCGCCTTCAACTGGGACCTGCACGCCGTGGCCGGCACCTGGTGCCTGCTGTTCTACCTGCTGTTTGCCCTGACCGGTCTGTTCTGGTCCTACGAGTGGTACCGCGAAGGCCTGAACAGGCTGCTGGCCGATGCCCCGGCCGCTGGCCAGCAGCACAAACGCGGTGAGGGCCGAGGCCGCCACGGGCCGCAAACGGTCGACCCCAACGCGCCGCCACGGGTGGTCGACTACGATGCCATCTGGGCCAGCCTCAAACGGGCTGCCGGGCCCGGCCTGGCGGCGTACAACCTTCGCCTGCCACCGGCAGGCGGTCAGCCGGCCAACCTGTTCTACCTGCTGGACAGCGCCGACCACCCACGGGCCTTCAACACCCTGGTGCTGGACCCGGCCACCGGCCAGGTCAGGCGCCAGGAGCGCTATACCGACAAATCCTTCAAGGCCCAACTGCTGCAAAGCGTCTACGCCCTGCATGTGGGTGAATACTTTGGCCTGCCGGGCCGCATCATCGTCACCATCGCCAGCCTGACCATGCCGCTGTTCTTCGTCACCGGCTGGCTGCTGTACCTCGACCGCCGCCGCAAGAAGCGCCAGGTGCGCGCCGCTCGCGGCAGCGTTGCCAGCAACAGTGGCAACGGCGACAGCTGGCTGATCGGTTTCGCCAGCCAGAGCGGCCTGGCCGAGCAACTGGCCTGGCAGAGCGCCGGCCAGTTGCAGGCAGGCGGCCCGCCNNGTGGCGGGCAGCCGCCCTGCCGGTGCAGGTCCGCGCCCTGGCCGAACTGGGTGAGGAAGACTTGCGCCAGGCCCGCCGCGCACTGTTTGTAGTCAGCACCTTCGGCGACGGTGAAGCCCCCGACAGCGCGCGCGCCTTCGAGCGCAAAGTGCTCGGGCAGCCCTGGGCGCTGAACAACCTCAGCTACGCCCTGCTCGCCCTTGGCGATCGCCAGTACCCGCACTTCTGCGGTTTCGCCCGCCGCCTGCAAGCGTGGCTCGCCGAGCGCGGGGCCAACAGCGCGTTCAGCCCGGTGGAAGTGGACAATGCCGACCAGGCTGCCCTGCAGCAGTGGCAGCAAGCGCTGGCGCAGCTGACCGGGGCCCAGCCGATGGCCGCCTGGCAACCGCCAAGTTTCGCCAACTGGACGCTGGTGCAGCGCAAGCTGCTCAACCCCGGCAGCCAGGGCCGGCCGGTCTACCTGCTCGGCTTACAACCGCAAACCCCGGTCAGTTGGGAGGCTGGCGACCTGGTGGAAGTGCTGCCACTCAATGGTCCACCGCGGGTCGCCGCGTTCCTCAAGGGCATGGCGGTCGATGCAACCACAGCGGTGCAGGTCAATGGCCTGAGTGAAACCCTGGCACAGGCGCTGGCCGGGCGCCAGTTGCCCACGCGCCGTGATCACCTGATCGGCCTGCAGCCGCAGGCGCTGGTCGATGCCCTGGTGCCGATTGGCAGCCGTGAATACTCCATCGCCTCGATTGCCAGCGATGGCGTGCTCGAGTTGATCGTACGCCAGGAGCGCCACGCCGATGGGCAGCTGGGCCTGGGTTCCGGCTGGTTGACCGAGTACCTGCCGCTCAATGGCACACTAAGCCTGCGCCTGCGCCGCAACAGCGGCTTCCACCTGCCGGGCCACGCCGCACCCATGATCCTGGTCGGCAACGGCACTGGCTTGGCCGGCCTGCGCAGCCTGATACGGGCGCGGGTGAATGCGGGGGAGCAGCGCAACTGGCTGCTGTTCGGTGAGCGTAACCGCGCCCATGACCTGTTGTGTGGTGAAGAGCTGCAAGGCTGGCTGGCCAACGGCGACCTGGCACGGCTGGACCTGGCGTTCTCTCGCGATCAAGCCGAAAAGGTGTATGTGCAGGATGTATTGCTGCAGCAGGCCGAGGCGTTCAAGCGTTGGCTGGCAGAGGGTGCGTGTGTGTATGTCTGCGGCAGCTTGCAAGGCATGGCTGCGGGGGTGGATGCGGCGCTCAATGGCATTCTTGGGGAGGCCGCTGTGCAGCAGTTGATCGAGGATGGGCGGTATCGGCGGGATGTGTACTGATCAGCCTTTGATGTAGCCGGCACGGGCCCTATCGCTGGCAAGCCAGCTCCCACAGG
>NZ_AEWE02000121.1:1005-12213 GCF_000190455.2 Pseudomonas sp. TJI-51 | reverse complement strand
CCATAGAATCTCCCACAGGAATGCTACAAGGTCGGGAACCGAGGATACTCTGTGGGAGCTGGCTTGCCAGCGATGGGCTGCGCAGCAGCCCTGATCAATTCATTTGGCGCAAGTCTGCTCAGCCAAGGCCACCGCACGGAACATCGCCCGGCGCTTGTTGATGGTTTCTTCCCACTCCAGCGCCGGCACCGAGTCGGCAACGATACCGCCACCTGCCTGCACATGCAGCTCGCCGTCCTTGATCACCGCCGTACGAATGGCAATGGCGGTATCCATGTTGCCATTCCAGGCGAAGTACCCCACGGCACCGCCATATACACCACGCTTGACCGGCTCCAGTTCGTCGATGATCTCCATTGCACGGATCTTCGGCGCCCCCGACAGGGTACCGGCCGGCAGGATCGCGCGCAGTGCATCCATCGCCGTCAGCCCTTCGCGCAAGTGGCCGGTGACGTTGGAGACAATGTGCATGACGTTGGAGTAGCGCTCGATCACCATCTTCTCGGTCAGGCGTACGCTGCCCGTGGAGGACACCCGGCCGACATCGTTGCGGCCCAGGTCGATCAGCATCAGGTGCTCGGCGATCTCTTTGTCGTCCGACAGCAGGTCGTCTTCCAGCGCACGGTCGGCCTCTTCGGTTGCGCCACGCGGGCGGGTACCGGCAATCGGGCGCACGGTGACCAGGTTGTCCTCGACCCGCACCAGCACCTCTGGCGAGCTGCCAACCACGTGGAAGTCGCCAAAATTGAAGAAGTACATGTAAGGCGTCGGGTTGAAGCAGCGCAACGCGCGGTAGAGGTCGATTGGCGCAGCCTTGAAGTCGATCGACATACGTTGTGACGGCACCACCTGCATGCAGTCGCCAGCCAGAATGTATTCCTTGATGCGGCCAACGGCGCTTTCGTAGTCCTCACGGGTGTAGCTGGAGCGGAATGCCGGCTCGGCAGCCTGCGGGCCGCTCAGGTCCAGGCCTCGGCGGGGGGTAATAGGCTGGCGCAGGGTTTCCAGCAAGCCTTGCAGGCGCGCCTGGCCTTGCTCGAAAGCCTGATCTTGCGCAGGGTCTACCAGCACGATGGCGTGCATCTTGCCGGCCAGGTTGTCGAATACCACGACCGCGTCCGAGACCATCAGCAGAATGTCGGGCACACCCAGCGGGTCTGGGTTCGGGCTGGCCCCCAGGCGCTTTTCCACATAGCGCACGCAGTCGTAGCCAAAGTAACCGACCAGGCCACCATTGAAACGTGGCAGGCCGGGAATGTCGGCGACCTTGTAGCGCTCCTTGAACGTCTCGACAAAGGCCAGCGGGTCTTCGACATCGTGGCGTTCAACCTCGACACCGTCCTGCAGGATGCTGACGTGATAGCCGTGCACCCGCATCACCGTCCGCGAGGGCAGGCCGATCATCGAGTAACGGCCCCATTTCTCGCCGCCCTGCACCGATTCGAGCAGGTACGAGTTGGCCTGGTCGGCCAGCTTCAGGTAGATCGACAGCGGCGTATCGAAGTCGGCCAGGGTTTCGCAGGCCAGGGGAATGCGGTTATAGCCGGCAGCAGCCAGGCGCAGGAATTCTTCGTGGTTCATGAGTAGCCTCGTGGCAAGCAGCAATTGGTCAGGCAAACGGACGGGCCGGCACGCGCCGGCAGGCTGAAGTCAGGCGCGCCAACGCCAACGGGCCAAGGCCTTGATGACTTTCATCCAGAATTTGCCAGTAACCGCCACGGTGGACTCTCTGTCTGCTGAGGCTTGAAGGTCCGCCAACGTTATCCCAGTGGCCGGGTCTGCGCAACCGGGCAGCAATGCACGCAAATCGTCGATCACCAGGCTTGGCGACTCGTCCTTGATGGGCCGGCCATGGTTGTAGCCGTAGGTCAGCCCCACGCACTGCACCCCGGCCGCCTTGGCCGCCTGCACGTCGCTGCGCGAGTCGCCGACAAACAGCGACTGTTGCGGGCTCACGCCCGCCATTTGCATGACGAACAGCAGCGCCGCCGGGTCGGGCTTTTTCTGTGGCAGGGGGTCACCGCCGATGATCCAGCGGAAATACCGGCCGATCTTCATCTGGTCCAGCAAGGGCGCGACGAAGCGCTCCGGCTTGTTGGTGATCAAGGCCATTTCCACGCCCTGCTTGTGCAGCCAGCGCAGGGTGTCCTTGACCCCGGGGTAAACCACGGTGAGCTCATGGCTTTCGGCATAGGCTTCCATGAACAGCGCCAAGCCCTGTTCAGCCAGCGCATCGTCCACGGTTTCATGCTCGATGCCACCGGCCAGGGCGCGGCGCACGAGCACCTGGGCGCCATTGCCGACCCATTGGCGTACCGCCTCAAGGCCAGCAGGCGGGCGCCCCAGTTCGAGCAGCATGCGGTCCACGGCGGCGGCCAGGTCTGGCACGGAATCGATCAGGGTACCGTCCAGATCGAACATCACCAGCCTGGGGAGCGTCCCCGGAAACAGCTGCTCGAAGCCACTCATGGGCGAGCCTGGGCCAGTTCGGCGCGCATTTTGGCGATGACTTCCTGGTAGTCCGGGGCATTGAAGATCGCCGAGCCGGCCACGAACGTGTCGGCGCCAGCGGCAGCGATCTCGCGGATGTTGTTGACGTTGACGCCACCGTCGATTTCCAGGCGGATATCACGGCCACTGGCGTCGATCAACGCACGCGCTTCACGCAGCTTGTCGAGTGTGCCAGGGATGAACTTCTGCCCGCCGAAACCCGGGTTGACGCTCATCAGCAGCACCATGTCGATCTTGTCCATGACGTACTTCAGGGCGTCCAGGCTGGTGGCCGGGTTGAACACCAGCCCGGCCTTGCAGCCGCCGTCCTTGATCAGTTGCAACGAACGGTCGATGTGCTGCGAAGCTTCCGGGTGGAAGGTGATGTAGGTGGCGCCGGCTTCGATGAAGTCGCCGATGATGCGATCGACCGGGCTGACCATCAGGTGCACATCGATCGGGGCGGTGACGCCATACTTGCGCAGGGCAGCGCACACCATCGGGCCGATGGTCAGGTTGGGAACGTAGTGGTTGTCCATGACATCGAAGTGGACGATGTCGGCACCCGCCGCCAGTACCTTGTCGACATCTTCGCCCAAGCGGGCGAAATCGGCAGAAAGAATGGAGGGGGCAATAGCGTAGGGCTGCATGGCGCACCTGTTGGCAGAATCACGGTGGCGCGCATTGTAACTCAGGGAAAGGGGTGAAGGCTGATTGGTATCAATGGGTGTCGACCAGTGACCAAAAGCCTTGTAGTGCCTGTACGGGCCCTATTGCCGGCAAGCCGGCTCCCACATGGGATCTCCACAGGTTTCTGCATCGCATGACTCTTGTGCAGAACGCTGTGGGAGCCGGCTTGCCGGCGATAGGGCCCGTACAGCTACTGGAAAATCAGGCAGGCTGCTGGGTTCTCAGCTTCTCGCTACGCCCGCGCAGCCACTCCAGGGTCAGCAGCAAGATCACCGAAAACGCAATCAGCAATGTCGCCGCGGCAGCGATGGTCGGGCTCAGGTTCTCGCGAATACCGCTGAACATCTGCCGCGGCAGGGTCGCCTGCTCCGGGCCGGCGAGGAACAGGGTCACAACGACCTCATCGAACGACGTGGCAAAGGCGAACAGCGCCCCCGAAATCACCCCGGGGGCGATCAGCGGCAGGGTCACCCGGCGGAAGGTCAGCAGGGGCGAAGCGCCCAGGCTGGCTGCCGCGCGCACCAGGTTGTAGTTGAAGCCCTGCAAGGTTGCCGACACCGTGATGATGACGAACGGCACGCCCAGCACCGCATGCACCAGAATCAGCGAGGTGAAGCTGTTGCCCATGCCCAGCGGGGCAAAGAACAGGTAGCTGGCCACCCCAATGATCACCACCGGCACCACCATCGGCGAAATCACCAGTGCCATCACCAGCGACTTGCCGGGAAAGTCGCCGCGGGTCAGGCCGATGGCTGCCAACGTGCCGAACACCATGGCCAGCACCGTGGCCGCAGGGGCAACGATGATGCTGTTCTTCAGCGCCCGCATCCATTCGGCCGAGTTGAAGAAGTCCTGGTACCACTGCAGCGAGAAGCCCTGCAGCGGGTACACCAGGAAGCTGCCACTGTTGAACGACAAGGGCACGATCACCAGCACCGGCAAGATCAGGAACAGCAGGATCAGGCCGCAAAGAATGCGCAGGCTGTAGAACCACACCCGCTCCACGGGCGACATGTAAGGGCTCAGCATGACAAGGCTCCTCAGCTCAGGCGCAGGCGGCTGGCGCCGACCAGCCAGCTATAGATCAGGTACAGCAGCACGGTCGCCAGCAGCAACAGCCCGCCCAGTGCGGTGGCCATGCCCCAGTTGATGCTGGTGTTGGTATAGAAGGCCACGAAGTAGCTGACCATCTGGTCGTTCGGGCTACCCAGCAGTGCCGGGGTGATGTAGTAACCAATGGCCAGGATGAATACCAGCAGGCAGCCGGCGCCGACACCGGCATAGGTCTGTGGGAAGTACACCCGCCAGAAACTGGCGAACGGGTGGCAACCCAGCGAAATCGCCGCACGCATGTAGCTTGGCGAAATGCCTTTCATCACGCTGTACAGCGGCAGGATCATGAACGGCAGCAGAATGTGCACCATCGAGATGTACACGCCGGTGCGGTTGAACACCAGTTCCAGCGGCTGGTCGATGATGCCCATGGCCATCAGCGCACTGTTGATCAGCCCGCCCGACTGCAGCAGTACGATCCACGCTGCCACCCGCACCAGGATCGAGGTCCAGAACGGCAGCAACACCAGAATCATCAACAGGTTGCTCTGCCGGGTCGGCAGGTTGGCCAGCAGGTACGCCAGCGGGTAGGCCAGCACCAGGCAGATGGCGGTGATCACCACGCCCATCCACAGGGTGCGGGCAAAGATATCCAGGTAAATGGCCTGGTCCGGGGTAGCCTTGGCCAGTTCGCCAAGGTCATCGATACGGTGGTCCAGCGAAGCCAGCAGGTAGAACGGGGTCAGCGTGCTGGTGTTGCGGCGGATCGCCTGCCAGTAGGCCGGGTCGCCCCAACGTTCGTCCAGGGCCTGCAGGGCATCCTTGTAAGAGGCGGGCTCGCTCTTGAACGGCAATGCGCGCGCCGTCTTGGCCAGCAGGCTGCGGTAGCCGGCCAGTTCCATGTTCAGGCGTTTGGACAGGTCGCCCAGGGTCTGGTTCTTGCGCGACTCGGCCAGGTCCTGGCTCAGCGCCTTGTACACGTCCTCGCCAGGCAGGCTCTTGCCGTCCCACTGGCTGATGACGTCGACCGTGCGCGGCAGGCCACCGACCACCTCCGGGTTGCCGACGCTCTTGTACAGCAGCGCCGCGATCGGCACCAGGAACACCAGCAGAAGGAACAGCGCCAGCGGCGCGATCAGCGCTTGCGCCTTCCAGCGGTTGACCCGCTCGGCATGCTTGAGGCGCTGCTTCAGACTTTGACCTGCGCCTTCTTTGAGTGGCACTGCAATGGCCATGGCAAACTCCGCGATACGAACTGAAATTGGGGCCGCATGGCGGCCCCTTGCGCTGGTCGGTTACTTCTTCGCCGCCCAGGCGTTGAAGCGTTGCTCCAGCTGCTCGCTGTTGTCGGCCCAGAAGGCCACGTCGATCTGCACCTGGTTGGCAATGTTCTCAGGCGTGGTCGGCATGTCTTTCTTCACCTCGTCCGACAGCAGGCTCACTGCCTTGGAATTGGCCGGGCCGTAGGCGATGTTCTCGGAGTAGATCTTCTGCTGCTCAGGCTGCACGCTGAAGGCGATGAATTTCTTCGCCTGGTCGGCATCCTTGGCACCTTTCGGGATGGCCCAGGCATCGAAGTCATAGATGCCGCCATTCCACACTACCTTGAGGTTGCTCTCCTTCTGCACCGCCGCGATGCGGCCGTTATAGGCCGAGCTCATGACCACGTCACCCGAGGCCAGGTACTGAGGTGGCTGGGCACCCGCTTCCCACCACTGGATGCTTGGCTTGAGTTCGTCGAGCTTCTTGAAGGCGCGGTCCACGCCCTCTTTGGTACCCAGCACCTGGTAAACGTCCTTGGGCGCCACGCCGTCGGCCATCAGGGCGAATTCCAGGGTGTACTTGGCGCCCTTGCGCAAGCCGCGCTTGCCAGGGAATTTCTTGGTGTCCCAGAAGTCGGCCCAGCTGGTCGGTGAGGTCTTGAGCTTGTCCGCGTTGTAGGCCAATACCGTGGACCAGACGAAGAAGCCCACGCCACAAGGCTGGATGGCGCCCGGCACGTAATCGGCTTCGTTGCCGAACAGGGCGGGGTCGAGCTCTTCGAACATGCCCTCGTCACAGCCGCGGGCCAGCTCTGGCGACTCTACCTCCACCAGGTTCCACGACACGCTCTTGGTATCGACCATGGCTTTGACCTTGGCCATTTCGCCGTTGTACTCGCCTGCGACGATCTTGCCATGCCCGGCCTTTTCCCACGGCTCGTAGAACGCCTTGACCTGGGCGGCCTTGTTGGCACCGCCGAACGAGACCACGGTGAGGTCTGCGGCCATGGCCTGGCCGGCGGTGAACAGCCCCAGGGCCAGGGCGGTCAGTTTCAACTGCTTGCGCATTCTTGTTCTCTCCACAGTACAGGGTTGGTGAAGCAATCCATCAATGGGCTTCGGCAATCGGATCGAGCGCGCGGGCGTGCTCCACCTCCCAGCCCAGCGGTACCACATCGCCCACGGCCAGGGCCGGGTCGAGCTCGGCAATGGGCTGTTTCACGAAGAAATCGCCCTTGCCGCAAACTTCCAGGCGCACCCGCACGTGGTCGCCCAGGTAGATGAATTCCGCCACCCGGCCCGAGAAGCGGTTCGCGCAGCTTTCACTGTGGCCGTTCAGGCGTACCCGCTCGGGGCGGATGGACAGGGTGACCGGTTCGCCGGCCTGGCCGACATTCACTGCCAGTGCCTCGATCCGCTCGCCGCGCGGCAGCTGCACCTGGCAGCGCTTGCCGTCGCTGGCCAGCAGCGTGCCGTTGAGGCGGTTGTTCTCGCCGATGAAATTGGCGACGAAGGTGTTGCAGGGTTCCTCGTACAGCGTGCGCGGGTCGGCGATCTGCTGGATCTCACCCTGGTGGAATACCGCCACCCGGTCAGACATGGTCAGCGCTTCGCCCTGATCGTGGGTCACGTACACCACGGTCACCCCCAGGCGCTGGTGAATGTGCTTGATCTCCATCTGCATGTGCTCACGCAGCTGCTTGTCCAGTGCCCCGAGCGGCTCGTCCATCAGCACCAACTGGGGCTCGAACACCAGCGCCCGGGCCAACGCCACGCGCTGTTGCTGGCCGCCAGAAAGCTGGCCGGGGTAGCGCTTGGCAAAGGCATCCAGTTGCACCATGTTCAGCACGCGCTTGACCCGTTCGCTGATATCGGTCTTGCTCAAATTGCGCACGGTCAGCGGGAAGGCCAGGTTTTCCGCAACCGTCATGTGCGGGAACAGCGCATAGTTCTGGAACACCATGCCGATATCACGCTTGTGCGGCGGGACATTGTTGATCGAGCGCCCGGCCAGGTGGATTTCCCCGGCGGTGGGGGTTTCGAACCCTGCCAGCATCATCAGGCTGGTGGTCTTGCCCGAACCAGAAGGGCCAAGCAGGGTGAGGAATTCGCCCTTGCGGATATCCAGGTTAAGGTCTTTGACGATCAGCGACTCGCCGTCGTAGCTCTTCTGCACACCACGGTAGCTGACCAGCGTTTCGCTGGTTGCAGCGTTCGACTTCGCCTCGCTCATGCCTGCACCTTCTTGTTGGATGACTGCGTGGGCAAAGCGTAAAAGAGGCGCAAGCGCCGGAAAATCGGGGGTGCTGAGAGAATGCCATCATCCGGATGGAAGATTTGATGTAGGGATTGCCCTACAAGGATGGCGCGTTCAGAACAGCCTTGCCCCTGGGGGGCTGCCTTGTGTCTCGATGGTGCGCGCAGCGGCCCCAGAATTCCCGCTGCACCGCAGATACCGCCGGGGTCGCAATCAGACCAGCTTGTGCTCCATGGCGTACTTCACAAGCTCCGCCAGCGAGTTCACCTTCAGCTTCTGCATCAGCCGCGCCTTGTGTGTACTGATGGTCTTGCTCGACAGCGCCAGTTGCTGGGCAATGTCATTGACGTTGGCGCCCTGGGCCAGGCGCTCGAACACGGAAAACTCCCGCTCCGAGAGCAGGGTGTGCAACGGCCGCGACTCGGTCAGGCCCACTTCGAACACCATGCGGTCAGCCAACGCCGGGTCGATATAGCGCCCGCCAGCAGCCACCCGGCGAATCGCCGTCAGCAGTAGCGCCGGGTCACTGTCCTTGGTGGCATACCCCGCCGCACCGGCCTTCAGCGCCCGCGCGGCCATTTGCGCCTCGTCATGCATCGACAGCATCAGGATCGCCGGCGCGTCGAGCAGCGCGCGAATCCGCGGGATCGCCTCCAGCCCGCTCACGCCCGGCATCGAGATATCCAGCAGCACCACTTCGCACGGCGTATGCCGCAGGGTCTCGAGCAACTGCTCGCCATTCCCGGCCTCCCCCACCACCTGCATGTCCTTGGCCAGGCCAATCAACTGCTTGATGCCTTCACGGACAATGGTGTGGTCTTCGGCTACCAGCACTCGAATCACGTTTGCTCTCCTACTCCAACGGTATGGCCACGCTCAGGCTGGTGCCCTCGCCCGGCTGGCTGTCCAGCACCATGCTGCCGCCCAACATCAGTACCCGCTCGCGTACGCCGACCAGGCCAAACGAGGTGGGCCGGGGCTGCTCACGGCAAAAGCCCTGGCCATCATCACTGACTGTCAGGCGTAACTGCCCGCCCTGATGAACCAGCTCGATTTCCACGCTGTGCGCCTGCGCATGGCGCATCACATTGGTCAACGCCTCCTGCAGAATGCGGAACAGCCCGGTGGCCTTGGCGTCACTCAATGCTGGCAGATTATCCGGTACCTGCACCAGGCAGGGTATTTGCGTACGGGCTTCGAAGCGCCTGGCCTGCCACTCGATGGCCGAGGCGATGCCCGCGTCGAGAATCGGCGGGCGCAGGGCAGTGGCCACATCACGCACCAACTGGAACAACTGGGCGATCAAGCGCTTCATGCTGGCCAGGCGCTCGTTAAGCCCCGGGTCGAGCTCGGCAAACGCCAGCTCGCACATCGACACTTCCAGCTTGAGCACGGTCAGCATCTGCCCCAGCTCATCATGCACTTCGCGGGCGATGCGGGCCTTCTCTTCCTCACGCACGCTTTCCAGGTGGGCCGACAGCTCGCGCAGCTGCTCCTGGGACTTGGCCAGCGCCAGTTCGGCGCGCTTGCCCTGGGTGATATCCCACACCACGCCGTCCCATACCACCTGACCGTTGCCCAGGTGTCGGGTACTGGCCTTGATGTCAGCCCAGCGCTGTTCACCCTGGCGGGTGAGAATACGCCCCTGCCAGGACCAGTCCTGGTCGCTGGCCAGGGCCAGGTCCTGGACCCGGTGGTAATCGGCGCGGTCATCGGGGTGTACCAGGTTGCGCAGGCCCATTTGCGGGTGCTGGATCTCGCTGGGCGCATACCCGACCAAGGCCTCGCTGCCTTCACTGATATAGGGGAACTCCAGCTCGCCCTCGGCCGGGTCCCGCTCCAGGCGGAAGACCAGCCCCGGCACGTTGCCGGCAATGCCCTTCAGCCGCGCCTCGCTTTCGCGTAAAGCCGCCAAGGCCCGGTGCCGTTCGGTAACGTCGGCCAGGTACACCACCAGGTACTCCGAGTCGCGAAAGCGCAAGAAGCTCAACGACAGCTCTACCGGCAGCAAGCTGTGGTCCGCGCGCTTGCACTGCGCCTCGAACTGGCCGACACCGCCAGCCCCGGCGCGGGCGCCTTTCCACAGCTCCAGCCAGCGGTCCATGCTCAGGCTCGGCTCGAAGTCGCTCAGCGGCCGCTCCAGAAGCTCGCCTTCGGCATAACCGAGCATGCGTTCAGCGGCGTGGTTGGCGTACCGGACATGGCTGTCCCAGTTGACCCACAGAATACCCACCGTACTCTGGTCAATCGCGAACTGGCTCAGGCGCAGGGCCTCTTCACGCACCTGGCGCTCCACCAGGCTTTCCCGCGCAGCCAGCAGGCTGCGCTCCAGCTGGCGCTGTTGCCGGCGTTGCCACACCAGGGTAGCCAGGGCGCACAGCAGCAGCAGGCCGAACAGCAACGCCAGGTTCTGCCAGAAACCGGGCGACTCGCTCAGGCGCGGGTACTTGGGCTGCAACCAGCGCTGGTGCAGTTGCTCCAGCTCCTTGGCAGGCAGGGCCTGCAAGCCTTGTTCGAGCACATCGGCCAACACCGGCCAGTCACGCCGCGAGCCCAGCCGCAGCAACTGCGGCAGGCCAATATCGCCCACCACGGCCAGCTCACCGAACTCGCTCTCGCGTGACAGGCGGCTGAGTTGCGCCTCGTCCAGCACGGCGAAACTGGCCTGGCCGCCCACCACCAGCTGCAAGGCCTCGCGCTCGCTGGGCACCCCCTGCAGGTTCAGGTTGCTGTAGTTACCGCGCAAGTACTCTGCCAGTTGGCTGGGCATGCGCACGGCCACGCGCTGCTCGCGGTCGAGCTTTTCCAGCTCCACCGCCATGGCGCCGGTGCGTGGCCCTACCACCAATTGCGGCACGCGCATGTACGGGTCGCTGAACAACCACAGGCGCAGGCTGGCCGGGGTTTGGGTAAGGCCGGGGGCGAAGTCGATTTCGCCGTTCTGCAGGGCATGCTCCAGGCTGGCCTGGTCACTGAAATGGCGCCAGGTCAGGTCCAGGCGCAGCACGTGTGCCAGGTTGCTGACCAATTCGACGTTGGCGCCGTACAACTGCTGCAGGCGCCGGTCGAACTGAGCATAGGGTGCTTGCAGCACCAGGCCCACACGCAGGCTGCGGTGCGCGTCCAACCACTGCTGCTGGGCCGGCTCGAGCGCAACAGTGGCCGGCGCCTCGGGCCGGGCAAAGGCAATCAAGGGCAGCCACAAGCAGCCGATAACCAACAGGCGACGCACTCGCTTCATCTATACGCTCGTTCTGGCAAGGCGGCCATGCAGCATGGCCGTCACGGGCAAATACTATTAGGCTGCCGGTATCATTCTGGCCTTGGGTTGACGCATGTCCACACTTTATCGCACGACGCTGGCAATGTGCTGCCTGGCTTCGCTCCTGCCACTCGGCGCCTTGGCCGCCGATGCCGAAACACCGCCGGCGGCCAATGCGGCACCGGCAGGCCGAA
>NZ_AEWE02000121.1:0-945 GCF_000190455.2 Pseudomonas sp. TJI-51 | reverse complement strand
ACCCAAGGCCGAGCAACAGACGCTACAGGCAGGTGCCGACAGTTTCCTGGCGTTGTGGAAGCCGGCCAACGACAGTGATCCGCAAGGTGCCGTGATCATCGTGCCGGGTGCCGGCGAAAACGCCGACTGGCCAAATGCCGTTGGCCCGCTGCGGCAAAAATTCCCGGATGTCGGCTGGCACAGCCTGAGCATCAGCCTGCCTGACCTGCTCGCCGACAGCCCGCAAGCCCGGGTAGAAGCCAAGCCCAAGGCCGCAACGGACCAAGCCCAGGGTGAGCGTGCACCGGTCAAGGATGTGCCAGCCGACGCCAATGCCAATGTCGCCCAGGCCACCGCCGCCGATGCCGACACCGCANNACACCGCAGAAAGCACCGATGCCGAACTGGCCAGCGAACAGAGCGACCCGGCCGATGCCGAGCGGATTTTCGCCCGCCTGGACGCTGCCGTGGCGTTTGCCCAGCAGCGCAATGCCCGCAGCATCGTGCTGATCGGCCATGGCAGCGGTGCGTACTGGGCTGCCCGCTACCTGAGCGAAAAACAGCCGCCGCAGGTACACAAGTTGGTCATGGTGGCGGCGCAGACGCCGGCGCGCGTGGAGCATGACCTGGAAAGCCTGGCGCCGACGTTGAAGGTGCCCACCGCCGACATCTACTACGCCACCCGCAGTGCTGACCGCAGCGCCGCCGCGCTGCGCTTGCAGGCCAGCAAGCGGCAGAAAGACAGCCAGTACCGGCAGTTGTCGCTGATCGCCATGCCAGGCAACCAGGCCGCCGAGCAAGAGCAGTTGTTCCGCCGCGTGCGAGGCTGGATGAACCCGCAAGGGTAAGATTGCCCCCACAGGTAGGCCACAATATTCAGGCGTTGTGTATTACCTGTGGGAGACTCTATGGTTTCTGGCAATGGCATCAGGGTTGCCGGGTGCTTGCCGCAGCATCTTCAGCGCC
>NZ_AEWE02000120.1:13937-14168 GCF_000190455.2 Pseudomonas sp. TJI-51 | reverse complement strand
CCGCTCCTACAGGGATCGCGACGGCTACGGCCGCACCTGCCATTCAGGTAGCCGGCCGAATCTCGCGGATCAAACCCTCGAGGCTGTAGCCCAATCGTGGCGCCAGCGCCTGCGCCCGGGCCCGCAAGCCTTCCATGTCCAGGGTCTGCTCCAGATCCGCCGGCACCAGCAGAATCACATTGCCCTCCTTCACCGGCAGTTCCCAGTAATGGCGGGGGGGCAAAACACGCC
>NZ_AEWE02000120.1:0-13860 GCF_000190455.2 Pseudomonas sp. TJI-51 | reverse complement strand
GCTGGCAGCTCGCCAGGAAGTTCCACGCCAGGTGCCCTACCCCCGGCCCATGGTCGGTGTACAGGTCAACGAACAACAGGTCGGCCTTTTCTGCGCTGGGTAGCAGCTCCAGCGCATCGCCAATGCGCACGTACAGCCGCGGGTCGTCGTCCAGGCCCAGGTACTGCATGGCCAGGCGCGGGACGTCCGGGCGCAGCTCGATGGCTTCGATATCGTCCAGCGGCAGGAACTTCATGCAGGCCTGGGTCAGCGTGCCCGCGCCAAGGCCCAGGAACAGCGCGCTTTCCGGCTGTTCATGGCACAACGCGCCAACCAGCATGGCGCGGGTATAGTCGTACTCCAACCAGCTGGGGTCGGCAGTGAACACACAGCTTTGCTCGATGGCATCGCCGAATTCCAGAAAGCGGTAGTCGTCCACTTCGTACACGCTGATGACGCCAAAGGCATCCTCCACCCGCGCCAGTAGCCGCTCTTGCCGTTCCGTCGCCATGCCTGCACCCGCCCGCACAAAAACGCGCATTGTCCGCCAACGCCCCCGATGCAACAAGCGCAGCGCCAACTGTTACCATGGCCGCCAGCCGACAACCGACCAGACCGAGCCTGACATGAACCAACCGTGGAGCCCCGACAGCTGGCGCGCCCTGCCGATCCAGCAGCAACCGACCTATCCCGATGCCGCGCACCTGCTGAAGGTCGAACAGACCCTGGCCAGCTACCCGCCGCTGGTGTTCGCCGGGGAAGCGCGCGAACTGCGCCGGCAGTTTGCCGAAGTGACCGAAGGCCGCGCGTTCCTGCTGCAAGGCGGCGACTGCGCCGAGAGCTTCGCCGAGTTTTCAGCGGCAAAAATCCGCGACACCTTCAAGGTGCTGCTGCAAATGGCCATCGTCATGACATTTGCCGCGGGCTGCCCGGTGGTCAAGGTCGGGCGCATGGCCGGGCAGTTCGCCAAGCCACGCTCGGCGGGCGATGAAACCATCGGCACCGTCACCCTGCCCGCTTACCGGGGCGACATCGTCAACGGCATCGGCTTCGACGCCAAGAGCCGCATCCCCGACCCGGAGCGCCTGCTGCAGGCCTACCACCAGGCCACCGCCAGCCTCAACCTGCTGCGGGCCTTCGCCCAGGGCGGTTTTGCCGACCTGCACCAGGTGCACAAGTGGAACCTGGACTTCATCGCCAACTCGGCGCTGGCCGACAAGTACCACCAGTTGGCCAACCGCATCGACGAAACCCTGGCGTTCATGCGTGCCTGTGGCCTGGACAGCGCGCCGCAGCTGCGTGAAACCAGCTTCTTCACCGCCCACGAAGCGCTGCTGCTGAACTATGAAGAGGCCTTCGTGCGCCAGGACAGCCTGACCGGCGACTACTACGACTGCTCGGCGCACATGCTGTGGATCGGCGACCGCACCCGCCAGCTGGACGGCGCCCATGTCGAGTTCCTGCGCGGGGTGCACAACCCGATCGGGGTCAAGGTCGGCCCCAGCATGAACCCCGAGGAGCTGCTCCGCCTGATCGACACCCTCAACCCGGCCAACGACCCAGGGCGCCTGAACCTGATCGTACGCATGGGCGCGGGCAAGGTCGGCGACCACCTGCCAGGGCTGATCCGCTGCGTAGAGCGCGAGGGGCGCAAGGTGCTGTGGAGCTCCGACCCCATGCACGGCAATACCATCAAGGCCAGCAGTGGCTACAAGACCCGGGATTTTGCGCAGATCCTCGACGAGGTGAAGCAGTTCTTCCAGGTGCACCAGGCCGAAGGCAGTCATGCCGGCGGCATTCATATCGAGATGACCGGGCAGAATGTGACCGAGTGCATCGGTGGCGCACGGCCAATCACCGAAGATGCCCTGTCAGACCGGTATCACACCCACTGCGACCCACGGATGAATGCCGACCAGTCGCTGGAGCTGGCGTTCCTGATTGCCGAAACACTGAAGCAAGTACGGCGCTGACCCTCGGCGCCATACCCCCTCGGCCTGGTGCCGCGAAGCGCCGCCTGCGCGGCGCTCGCCCCACCGGCGCGGTCAAACGCTCAAAGCTCGAATCCGAGCATCACCGCACACACCACCAGGAACACGCAGAACATCGCCCGTAGCACCTTCTCTGGCAGCGCATGGGCCAGCTTCACCCCCCAGCTGATACTGAGCAGGCCGCCCACCGCCAACGGCAACCCTACCCCCCAGTCAACACTGTGATGCACGCCATAGGTCACCAGGGTCACCAGGGTGCTCGGCGCCGCCAATGCCAGCGACAGTCCTTGGGCCACCACCTGGGTAGTGCCGAACACACTGGTCAGGATCGGCGTGGCTACCACGGCGCCACCCACCCCGAACAGCCCGCCCATGGTACCGGCAAAGCTGCCCAGCACCCCCAGCCAAGGCCAGGCATAACGCAGTTCGGCACTGGCTGGCGCCACTTTCATGAACATCCGCGCCACGTTCCACACCGCCAGCGCCACCAAAAAGCCGACAAAGCCCAGGCGCATGGAATGCGCATCCAGCCCCACGGCCCAGATCGAACCCAGCCAGGCGAACACGAAACTGCACAACGACAGCGGCAGGGCGTGGCGCAACTCGATGCGATTGCGCTGGTGATAACGCCACAACGCCAGCAACACATTCGGCACCACCATGACCAGCGCAGTGCCCTGCGCCAGTTGCTGGTCCAGGCCGAACAGCACGCCCAGCGCCGGGATCGCGATCAGCCCACCGCCTATGCCGAACAGGCCCCCCATGGTGCCCAGGGCAGCGCCCAGCACGATATACAGCAACCACTCGATCATCAGGGCCTCGTTCGCCAGCAAAGTTGATAGCGGCATGCTAACCAGTGTGCGCTAGCGGGGAAACGCACAGCAGCGCACAATGGCTGTGCGTATTGTGCAAAAGCAAGGCAACCATGAGCCCCGATACTCTCACCGAGCAGCTAAGCCTGTTCCTGGACGTGCTGCAAAGCGGCAGTTTTTCTGCCGCCGCCCGCCGCTACCCGCTGACCCCGTCTGCGGTGGCGCGGCGCATTGACGCCCTCGAAGCCGCCGTGGGCAGCCGCCTGTTTACCCGCAGCACCCATGCCGTGCGCGCCACCCCGGCGGGCCACGCCTTTGCCGAGCGGGCCAAGCGCATCATCGAGGAACTGCGCCTGGCCCGTGCCGAGGCAGTGTCGCTGAGCAATGCTCCGGAAGGGCTGATCCGCATCGACGCCCCCGCCGCGTTCGGCCGCCGCCACCTGGCCCCGGCCATTGCCGACTTCCTGCTGGCCTACCCGGGCCTGGACGTGCATCTGCGCCTGATCGACAGCTTTGTCGACCTGCATGGCAGCCACCTGGGCGAAGTGGACCTGGTGTTGCGTGCCGGCCCGTTGGCCGATACCCGCCTGGTCGCCACGCCACTGGCCTACATGGTGCGCATCGCCTGCGCCAGCCCCACCTACCTGGCCAGCCGCGGCATGCCCAGCTGCCCCAGCGAACTGCCCGGCCATGATGGCCTGGATTGGGACGGCCTGGCCCCCCCGTACGCGTGGCGTTTCGAGGTCGCCGGGCAAACCCGCCTTTACCGCCCGGCCCGCATGCGCATGGCCGCCAACAACGCCGAAACCCTGTTGTTCGGTGCGCTGGCGGGCCTGGGCATCGCCCATTTGCCCACCTGGCTGATCAGCGAGTACCTGCTGCGCGGCGAACTGGTGCCACTGTTTTGTGACGCAGGCCTGCCCCAGGCTGAAAGCAGCGGCATTTACGCGCTACGCCTGGAACATGAAACGAACTCTCGCAGCCGTTTGCTGCTCGAATTTCTCAAGAGCCGCTTCAGTCCGATTCCACCCTGGGACCTGGCCCTGCGCAGCGGACTGCGCGAGTGATGCGTGCAGTGACGCTCAACGTGCCAGGATTTCCCATTGATTACCTTCAAGGACGTGCATGAACGCCGACACCCAAGCTTCCTGTGACGAGCTGCTGCTGGACAACCAGGTCTGTTTCGCCCTGCATTCCACCTCGTTGCTGATGACCAAGGTCTACAAACCGCTGCTGCAGGCCCTGGGTCTGACCTACCCGCAATACCTGGCCATGCTCGTGCTGTGGGAGCATGACGGCCTGACCGTGGGTGAAATCAGCCAGCACCTGCTGACCGACCCGGGCTCACTGACCCCGCTGCTCAAGCGCCTGGAAAGCGAAGGCCTGTTACAGCGCAACCGCAGCCGCGAGGACGAACGGGTGGTACTGGTGCAACTCACCGACAAAGGCCGCGCCCTGCAGCAGCGGGCAAAGGAAGTGCCGCAGTGCATCCTCAAGGCCAGCGGTCGCAGCCTTGAGCAGTTGCAGCAGTTGCAGGCCGAGTTGCTGGACCTGCGCGAGAACCTGCAGAAAAACCTTTAGCGGCTATGCTGGGCAATGGCCGTTCGGCTGAGCGGTGAATATTTATCTTGCGCGCTAACTAATTGCGCGCTAATTTAAATTCCACACCAACCCGCGTCCTCCCGCTAACGGGAGCGCACAGCGCATTAGCGAGGCTCAAGATGCAAAAGGTCACTCCGCTGTACATCGCAGAAGCTACCTCCACCGGTGGGCGCGACGGTAAATCCCGTTCCAGCGACGGCAAGCTGGACGTCAAGCTGAGCACCCCGAAAGAGCTGGGTGGGGCTGGCGGTGACGGCACCAACCCTGAGCAGATGTTTGCCGCCGGCTACTCGGCGTGCTTCATCGGCGCCTTGAAGTTCGTGGCAGGGCAAGAGAAAAAAGCTTTGCCGGCCGATGCTTCGATCACCGCCAAGGTGGGGATTGGCCAGATTCCGGGCGGTTTCGGCCTGGACATCGATCTGCACATCAACCTGCCCGGCCTGGCCCAGGCCGACGCCGAAGCGCTGGTGGAAAAGGCGCACAAGGTGTGCCCGTACTCCAACGCCACCCGCGGCAATGTGGATGTGCGGCTGCACGTAGCCGTTTAAGCCTGCCCTCCAGGTGCAGTGATGCACACTTGGCAGACACAAAAAAACCCGGCCGAAGCCGGGTTTTTTGCCTTTCACAAGAAGCATTACTTCTTGGAACGGCCCTTGAAGCTGTTGTCGCGGGTGTCGATGTCGATCCACTCGTCGATCTGGATGAAGTCAGCAACCGAAATCTCGGTACCGTTCTTCAGTTTGGCAGGCTTCATGACCTTGCCCGAGGTGTCGCCGCGCGCAGCGTTCTCGGTGTAGACAACCTGACGGCTGATGGTGGTCGGCAGTTCAACCGATACCAGGCGGCCTTCGAAGAACACGGCTTCGCAGACGTCTTCCATGCCTTCTTCGATGTAAGGCAGAACAGCTTCGATGTCTTCTTCGTTCAGCTCGTACATGGTGTAGTCGCTGGTGTCCATGAAGGTGTACGAATCACCGCTGATGAACGACAGGGTCGCTTCTTTGCGGTCCAGGATGACGTCGTCCAGCTTGTCGTCTGCACCGTATACGGTTTCGGTCTTGTAGCCGGTCAGCAGGTTCTTCAGCTTGGTCTTCATGATCGCGCTGTTACGGCCCGACTTGGTGAACTCAGCTTTTTGAACCAGCCACGGGTCGTTGTCGATGCGCAGCACGGTACCGGGTTTCAGTTCTTTACCAGTTTTCATTACGAAGTATCCGAATCTGGATGGATTTATAAAAATCGAGGCCGCATATCATAGCGAATTTCCATAAAAGTGTACTAGCGCCGTGGCAAGGTCCGGCTGAGCGGCCTGTTGCGCCGCCCAGCACCGGGCGTGCTGCTGCAGTTCCGGCCAATGCCGGCGGGCTGCCTGCCAGGCCTGGCCCATGTCCTGGTCCATGTTCCAGGCCCGCCACAGGCCCAGCAACGCGGCGCCGGCATCGGTTGACAAGCCGCGTCGATAAAGCGCCAGAAACGCTTCGAGCTTTTCCCAGTGAGCATTCTCGTCCTGCACGTAGATGTGCCACAGCATGGGCTGCCCGGCCCACTGCGCCCGCACGAACGAATCCTCGCCCCGCACCGCATTGAAGTCGCAGCACCACAGCAGCCGATCGAAATCATCCTGGCTGACGAACGGCAACACCTGCACGGTCAGCGCACCACGCGTGCGCACCTGCCCGACCTGCAGCGGCGCCTCGCCGAGCCAGTGGCTGAGGCCGGCGACCACACGGCCTTGCGGCACCAGCAGGTGGCAGGCTTGGTCACCGGCAGCCAAGGCATCGAGCCAGTTGCCCAGTTGCGGGTTTTCATAGGCGAACAGGCTAATCAGCAGAGCCCCGGGCGCTGGGCTTACAGCCAACCCCTGCAGGAACGCCTGCCGGGCAGCAGCCGACTGTTGCAACGCGTCGCGCCGGGCCAGCAGCTCAGCCTCGCGCAGCAGGCCACCGGTGTTTTCGGTGAAGCCGGGGAAGAAGAACACTTTGCGCAAGCCATTTGCCTGCGGCGACGGCAGACCATGGCAACCCGCTACCCAATCCTCGGCACTGAGGTATTCAAGGTTCAACCACAGGGGTGGCCGGGGGCAGACCCGCATGGCCTCGACATAAGCCGCTGGCAACTGGCAGGCGAAGGCACCGATCACCACATCGGCAGGCGCTACCGGCAACCAGGCCGCCGGCCACTGGCGTCCCTCCACCCCCTGCTGCCACTGCTGCGCCGCGTTGGCGTCGGCGCCGGGGCACATCGGCGTGAAGGCGTTGAGATCATCCACCCACAGGCGCACCGCCAGGCCATGCTCGGCCACCAACTGCCGGGCCAGGCGCCAGGTCACGCCAATATCGCCGTAGTTGTCGACCACGCTGCAGAAGATGTCCCAGGTGGCTTTCATGCGCCGTTCCCTTTAACTTGCGTAAAAACGCGGATTCTGCCCGACAGCATGCGACAATGCACCCCGCCCACTTTGCCAAGGAGGCCGCCATGCCCCGCCGCCGTGAATTGACCATCACCCTGAAGCCGTTGCAGTTGATACTGTGCGTGGCTTTGGGCCTATGGCTTGGCGCAATGGCGATTGCCCTTAGCCTGTGGCTGGCGCAGCAACTGTGGCCGCTCCCGCCCGAGCAACAAGCCGCGGCACCGGCACCGGTGCAACCGGCCGACGCGCAAGCTGAAATGTTCGAGCGCTACAAGCACATGCTGCAGCAACAGGAACAACAACAGGCCACTGAGGCTGCGCAGGGCAACCCGCGCAACCTGAACAGCCCCAAGTGCCAGTTCTGGCTGCAACAGAATCGCACTGCACCTACCGACAAAAGCCAGGCCAACGTGCTGGAGTTCTGTTATTGACCACGCGCAAGCCCCACCTGCTGGCACAGATCGTCGCCACCCTGGAACATGACCTGGACGTGCTGACCCGTGCGGCCCAAACCGCCTATGAAGCCGCCACGGCGGAAGAGAACATCGCCGAGAACAAGTACGACACCCTGGGCCTGGAGGCCTCGTACCTGGCCACCGGGCAAGCCCGACGCAGTGCGCAAATCCGCCAGGCGCTGCTGATTTACCAGCAACTGCTGCTGCGCGACTACGACCCGGCGCGCGGGGTGCAGGTGAGCAACCTGGTGACCCTGGAGGATGAGGCCGGCGAACAACGTCGGGTGTTTCTGGGGCCTGAGGCTGCCGGCCTGAAGATTGCCGCAGCAGACGGGCTGGTGACAGTGATCACGCCGCGCTCGCCGCTGGGGCAAGTGTTGCTGGGTAAGCGGGTGGACGATGAGGTGAGCCTGGGAGTGCAGGTACTGTTCGTCGTTGATGTTGCCTGACGCCTACTAACACTGCAGGGCATCGAAGCGCCCCGCCAGGCCCTGCTCGGCGAACTGCTCGACGATGAAATCGACGAATGCACGGGTCTTGCCCGGCAACAGCTTGTGCTCGGCGAAATACAGGCTGATATGCCCATCGTCCACATACCAGTCCGGCAACACCCGCTGCAACCGGCCGGCCTGCAGGTAGGGCACCGCGAACGGCAAACTCACCAGCGCAATCCCCAGCCCCTGCTCGGCCACCGCGCAGGCAGCGTCCGAATCGCTCATGGTCATGGCCTGGCGCAAGAGCAATGGCTGCTGTCCCTGCCAGCGGCTGGTCAACGGCCACGAGCGCACCCGCCCGGTCTGCGGCGAGCGGATCAGAATGCCGTCATGGCGCTGCAACACGGGCGGCTCATCGATCTGTGCATGCCGCTGCAGGTACGCCGGCGCCGCCACCAGCACCCGGTGCGCCGGGGTCAACTTGCGCGCCACCACCCCCGGCGGCAATTCAAAACCACCGCCAATGGCCGCGTCGAAGCCCTGGCCGATCAGGTCGACCTGGCGGTTATCGAAATGCCAGTCCGGGGTAATGGCGGGGTAGCGGCGCAGAAACTCGCCCAGCAAGGGCAGCACGTACAAACGCCCGAACACCGTGCCCATGCTGACCCGCAGCAGCCCGGCCGGTTGCCCTTCGGCACTGGCCAGGTTGGCCACCGCATACTGGATGGTGCGAAAGCTGTCGCTTACCTCGCCAAGAAAACGCTGCCCTGCTTCGGTCAAGGTCAGCTTGCGGGTACTACGCTGGAACAACCGCACCCCCAGGCGCGCCTCCAACTGCGCAACGTGCTTGCCCACGGCAGCGGGGGTGATACGCAATCGCCTGGCCGCTTCGGCAAAGCTGCCCACCTCAGCACTGCGGATGAAGCATTCCAACGCGTTGAACGATTCCATGGCCATGATTGGCAACCAAAGGTTTACTCTGCTTATAGTGATTGCCATCTTATCAGCAGGTAATCGAGCGCCGATACTGCGCCTATCCAAGGCATTCCAGCCTGGCTTCCAGCAGGAGATCAGCATGTCCAAGCAACTTACACTCGAAGGCAAGGTGGCCCTGGTACAGGGCGGTTCCCGGGGTATTGGTGCGGCTATCGTGCGGCGCCTGGCCCGCGAGGGTGCGCAAGTGGCCTTCACCTATGTCAGCTCTGCCGGGCCGGCAGAAGACCTGGCACGGGAAATCGGCGACAACGGCGGCAAGGCCCTGGCCCTGCGCGCCGACAGCGCCGATGCCGCCGCCGTGCAGCTGGCCGTGGACGACACCGTGAAGGCCTTCGGCCGGCTGGATATCCTGGTCAACAATGCCGGGGTACTGACGGTCGCGCCGCTGACCGAATTCGACCTCGCCGATTTCGACCGCACGTTGGCGGTGAACGTACGCAGTGTCTTTGTCGCCAGCCAGGCAGCGGCGCGGTACATGGGCCAGGGCGGGCGCATCATCAACATTGGCAGCACCAATGCCGAGCGCATGCCATTTGCCGGCGGCGCGCCTTATGCCATGAGCAAGTCGGCGCTGGTCGGCCTGACCCGCGGCATGGCGCGCGACCTGGGGCCGCAGGGCATTACCGTGAACAACGTGCAACCAGGGCCGGTGGACACCGACATGAACCCGGCCAGCGGCGAATTCGCCGAAAGCCTGATCCCGCTGATGGCAATCGGGCGGTATGGCGAAGCGGACGAAATTGCCAGCTTCGTGGCCTACCTGGCCGGGCCTGAAGCGGGGTATATCACGGGGGCCAGCTTGACGGTGGACGGTGGCTTTGCCGCCTGATTGCGCCGTTGGTGTGGTGGCACCCTGTAGATCGAGCGCCACCCGCCCCCGCAAATGCATTGGTGCCGTGCCCTGTGCTTGCCGATAATCCCCCTCTTGCTCCTGCCCGCTACGAGAAACACATGCCCGCCCCTACTCTCAGCCGCACCCTGATCCTGCTGATGGCCACCGCCACCGGCCTGGCCGTGGCCAGCAACTACTATGCCCAGCCGCTGTTGCACAGCATTGCCCAGCAATTCGGCCTGAGCACCGTCAGCGCCGGCAGCATCGTGATTGCCGCGCAGCTCAGCTATGGCGCCGGCCTGTTGCTGCTGGCACCGCTAGGCGACCTGTTCGAGCAGCGTCGGCTGATCACCGTGATGACCGTCATCGCCACCCTCGGCCTGGTCATCAGCGCCTGTGCCCCTGGCCTGCCATGGCTGATCCTCGGGACGGCGTTGACCGGCCTGTTCTCGGTAGTGGCACAAATTCTGGTGCCCATGGCTGCCTCGCTGAGCGAGCCGCAGCAGCGCGGCCGTGCGGTCGGCACACTGATGAGCGGGCTGCTGCTGGGCATTCTGCTGGCGCGCACCGCGGCCGGCTTCATGGCCGAACTGGGCGGCTGGCGCAGCATCTATGTGCTGGCCGCCGTGCTGATGGCGATCACCGCCGTGGCGCTGTACCGCAGCCTGCCGCAACACCACAGCCACGCCGGGCTGAAGTACCCGGCGCTGATCGGCTCGGTGTTCCGCCTGTTCCTGGAAGAGCCGGTACTGCGCCTGCGCTCGCTGCTGGGCCTGCTGGCATTCAGCTTGTTCGCCCTGTTCTGGACACCGTTGGCATTCCTGCTGGCAAACCCTCCTTACCATTATTCAGATGCGGTGATCGGCCTGTTCGGCCTGGCGGGTGCAGCCGGTGCACTGTCGGCCAACTGGGCCGGGCGCCTGGCCGACCGGGGCAAGGGCCAGTTGGGCACCACCGTGGGCCTGGTGGTACTGCTGCTGTCGTGGGTACCGCTGGGGTTTGCCCAACAGTCACTGCTGGCCTTGCTGCTGGGCGTGCTAATGCTCGACCTGGCGGTGCAACTGGTCCACGTGAGCAACCAGAACGCCGTGATCGCCCTGCGGCCCGAAGCGCGTACCCGGCTCAACGCCGGGTATATCACCTGCTACTTCATTGGCGGGGCGCTAGGCTCTTTGTTAGGCACGCAGCTGTACCAGCGCCAAGGCTGGCTGGGCATCGTCGCGGCAGGGTTGGTCATCGGCGCCCTGGCATTGCTGGCATGGCTGCTTGCCGCGCGTAAAACCGAAGCTCGCACCTCCGCCGGGGCGGCCTAGGCGCCTGTTACAGGCAGCGATACCTGGTCGACAACCGACGGCAACTGGCGCCAGCACAACGGCCAGGCGCATCTGCCTGACAGCGTGGCGCAACGCGTGGATCGTCTTGGGGTCAAGGCGGCTGGTAAGATGCCGCCTTTTTGCCGGCCTGTCGCGCCTTCAGGAGCCCCCCGCATGCCCCCGCGTCCTCCCCGCCTGCCCCTGAGCCTGCTCGGCCTGGGCCTGGCCTTGCAGTGCCCTGCCGTGCTCGCCCAGGGCAGCGTGCTGCTGGCCCCGGTGCAGGTCGTCGATACCTACGCCAACGACGGCTACCAGGCCAGCGAGGCTGCAGTGGGTGGCTTCCAGCCCGCCTCTCTGCTCGACACCCCGGCTTCGATCAGTGTGTTCAGCCAGCCACTGCTGGAAGACCGCCAAGTGCGCATGCTCAGCCAGGTGCTGCAAAGCGACGCGTCGGTTGGCGAAAGCTATGCCCCCATCGGTTACTACGAAAACTTCAATGTGCGGGGCTTTGCGCTGAACCCGGCCAGCAGCTACCGCATCAACGGCCAGACCATCGCCGGCGAACAGAGCGTGGCCCTGGAGAACAAGCAGCAGGTGGAACTGCTCAAGGGGCTGTCCGGGCTTCAGAGCGGCGTAGCGGCCCCCGGCGGCTTGATCAACTACGTGACCAAGCGCGCTGAAGCGGTGCGCAACCTTACGCTGTCGACCAACGAACAGGGCGAGCGCTACCTGGCCACCGACCTTGGCGGCTGGTTTGGCAGCGAACAGCAGTTCGGCCTGCGCGCCAACCTGGCCCATGAAGACCTGCGCTCGTACGTCGACCATGCCGATGGCCAGCGCAACTTCGCCTCGCTGGCCTTCGACTGGCAGATCAGCCCCGACGCCACCCTGCAGCTGGACGCTGAATACCAGCACCGCGAACAGCGCTCGGTGCCCGGTTACCAGTTGCTCGGCGGCAGCGCAGTGCCGCACGGCATCGACCCGGATGACCGGCTGGCCTACCAGCACTGGGCAAAGCCGGTGCAGAACGACTCGCTGAACCTGGGCGGGCGCTTCGAGTACCGCTTCAACGACAGCTGGACCGGCACCCTCAGCGCTTCGCGCAGCAAGGTGGTGATCGATGACTACAGCGCGTTTGCCTGGGGCTCGAGTGAAGGCGCGTACTTCGGCAGCACGGGTGATTACGACATCTACGACTACCGCAGCCCAGACGACACCCGCCGCACCGACGAGGCCCAGGCCCTGCTCACCGGGCGCTTCGATGGCCTGGGGGTGGGCCACGAACTGACCGTGGGCAGCAGCGCCCAGCGGCGTACGCTGGACCAGCGCCCGTATTACAACGCGTGGCTGGGTACCGGCAACATCGACACCGGGGCCCCGGCTTTCGAGCCGTCCGACCAGCCGCTTGGCGCCAGCCAGCGCCGCCTGGACAGCCGCCAGTACGGCCTGTTCGTCAGCGACAGCATCCGTTTCAACGAGCATTGGCAAACCGTGCTGGGTGCCCGTGAGGTACGCCTGGACGAACAGACCTGGGACGAGACCGGCGTTGCCGGGCGCCATACCCGCCAATACCAGCTGCTGCCCAATGCTGCGCTCATCTACAAGCCGCAGCCGGAGACCACCGTGTATGCCAGCTACGCCAAGGGGTTGTCTGCTGGCGGGACGGCGCCCTGGTTCGCCAGCAACGCCGCCGAAATCCTCGCGCCGACAACGTCACACCAGCTGGAGCTGGGCCTCAAGCACGACTGGCAGGCGCTGAGCCTCAGCGCCGCGCTGTTTCAGATTCGCCAGGCCTATCAGTATGCGCGCCCCGACGGCGCCGGCAGCTTCACTTACGTGCAGCAAGGCCAGCAGAAGAACATCGGCCTGGAACTGGGTGCCAGCGGCTGGCTGACCCGCAGGCTGCAGGTGCAAGCCAGCGCAGCGGCCATTCGGGCGCGGGTGCAGGACAGCGGCACGCCCGACTATGAAGGGCACCAGGCGATCAACGTGCCACGCTTGCGCGCAGCCCTGCACGCCGAATACACCCTGCCGGTCGCAGGGCTGGCGTTGCTGGGCGGCGCACGCTACAGCGCCAGCAAGTATGCGAGCCAGGCGGGGAATGTGGCGGTTGGTGGGTACACGGTATTCGATGTAGGCAGCCGCTATCGCACACGGGTCGGGGGGTATGACACGGTATTGCGGCTGACGGTGGACAACCTGTTCGACAAGCGTTACTGGCGCGATGTGGGCGACTACCTGGGTGACAACTACCTGTTCCAGGGCGCGCCGCGCACTGCCCGGCTGTCAGCTTCGGTCAGCTTCTGATATTCAGGGCTGCTTGCGGCCTATCGCCGGCATGCCCGCTGCCACAGGGGCTGTGCAGCCGGCCCAATGGGCCTTGAAACAAAAAGCCCCCGAGCTTTTCAGCGTGGGGGCTTTTCGTAGAATGTGGCGGTGAAGAAGGGATTTGAACCCTGTAAGGTTCCTTCCCAGGCCGCTCCAGACCGCTAAATTCGGGAGGAGGCCCTGAAATAAATGGTCTGCAGCGGCCCAAACCGGCCTGGGTTTTGTACTAATTTTGTCCTAAACCTCAGGTCACCTACTCATGCCAATTCTGCTGTCTGCCCCACACTCGGCGATGAGAGTTTGGCAGCCAGAAGGGAATGCAGTGGATCGCCATCAGGCTCATTGGAAAACAAGAATGGGAATTCTTTCTCTTGATCGTATTCGGCGTACCCTTTGCCCCTTGGGTTGCCGGGCTTAGCCGAGTAACCGGCGGCGGCACCAAAAAGCGCGGCCAGGATTTGTAAAATTACCCTGATAAGAGCCATCGCTTCCTCATGAGCGATCTCCTGCCTAACCTGATCCCCGGATTTTTTCACTTTGAGTTTGATGAAGGGTGCACGAGCGGTGTTTTCCGGGACGAAGTACATGTAGATCCAACCTCGGTTGACCCAGTAACGCTGCTCTGCTGGATTAGACTTTCCTTTACCCGTCGGAACTCGTTTTGAAATCTCAGCTTGTAGCTGTTGAAGGAGTGCGATCCATGAACCC
>NZ_AEWE02000012.1:97022-111548 GCF_000190455.2 Pseudomonas sp. TJI-51 | reverse complement strand
CGCCGCATATCTTGTGGCAAACACCTGTCAGCCCTGATGCAATCCCTGTGGGCCCCGGCAATCTGTCAGGTATGGCTCAGCTCGGCATGTTCATCGTCGGCCAGCACGTCCTTGTCGGTCTCTTTCAGCAACTGGCTGGTGACCACCCCGGCAGTCATCGAGCCATTCACGTTCAACGCTGTACGGCCCATGTCGATCAGCGGCTCGACCGAAATCAGCAACGCCACCAGTTCCACCGGCAAGCCCATGGCCGGCAACACGATCAGCGCGGCGAAGGTGGCGCCGCCGCCCACGCCGGCAACCCCTGCCGAACTCAGCGTGACGATGGCCACCAGGGTGGCGATCCACAGCGGGTCGAAGGTATCGATGCCTACCGCAGGCGCGACCATGACCGCCAGCATGGCGGGGTAGAGCCCCGCACAGCCGTTCTGGCCGATGGTGGTGCCGAACGAGGCGCTGAAGCTGGCAATCGACTGCGGCACGCCCAGGCGGCGGGTTTGCGCTTCGATGTTCAGCGGAATGCTGGCTGCGCTGGAGCGGCTGGTGAAGGCGAAGGTGAGTACCGGCCACACCTTGCGGAAGAAACGCAGCGGGCTGACGCCGGTGGCGGCGAGGATGATGCCGTGAACCACGAACATCAGCGCCAGGCCCAGGTAGGACACCACCACGAAGCTGCCCAGCTTGAGGATGTCTTCCATGTTCGAACTGGCTACCACCTTGGTCATCAGGGCCAGCACGCCATATGGGGTCAGTTTCATCACCACCCGCACCAGGCGCATGACCCAGGCTTGCAGGGTGTCGATGGCCGACAGCGCACGTGCGCCTTGCTCGGCGTCGTCCTTGATCAGTTGCAGGGCCGCCAGGCCGACGAACACGGCAAAAATCACCACGCTGATGATCGACGTCGGCTTGGCCCGCGCCAGGTCGCCTACCGGGTTGCTGGGAATGAACGACAACAGCAACTGGGGGATATTGAGGTCGGCGACCTTGCCTGCGTAGTCGCTGTGGATGACCTGCATGCGAGCGCTTTCCTGGGCGCCGGCCACCAGGCCCTCGGCGCTGAGGCCGAACAGGTTGGTCAGCACGATGCCGATCAACGCGGCAATGGCCGTGGTCAGCAGCAGGGTGCCGATGCTCAGCACGCTGATACGGCCCAGCGACGAGGCGTTGTGCAGGCGCGCGACGGCACTGAGGATCGAGGCGAAGATCAGCGGCATGACGATCATCTGCAACAGGCCCACATAGCCATTGCCGACCAGGTCAAGCCAGGCGATGGTGGCCTTGAGCACCGGGTGACCGGCGCCATACACGGTGTGCAGGGCCAGGCCGAAGAGTACCCCCAGCGCCAGGCCCAGCAAGACCTTCTTGGCCAGGCTCCAGTCGGTGCGGCGGGTTTGTGCCAGACCCAGCAACAGGGCCAGGAATGCCAGCAGGTTGAGTGACAGCGGCAGATTCATTGAAGCTCCAGCAGAGAAAGCAAAGGGTGGCATCGCCTCTGTGAGCGATTGCGAACGGAAATGCTAACAGCCTGAAAACAAACGACTTTATACCCAAATGGAATGTGCATAGTCGTTTATGGAATAACGCCATGTCGCAAATTGCAATGAACACGGCGTTTACTGCTGCCTCAAGGTCGGTGTGGACTGCCGCCCATCGGCCGGGTTGCACTAGCGTTGGCAGATCATTTCAGGAGATTCGTACATGAAAGTCGCCGTGAAAGCTGCCGCTATTGGCTTGTCCCTGCTGTTCAGTATCGAAACCTTCGCCACCGAGCTCAAGCACTGGCCTGCCGATGCAGCCAGGCAGCTCGACAGCATGATCGCTGCCAATGCCAACAAAGGTAACTATGCTGTGTTCGACATGGACAACACCAGTTACCGCTATGACCTGGAAGAAGCCTTGCTGCCGTTCATGGAAAACAAAGGCTTGCTGAGCCGTGACAAGCTTGACCCGTCGCTGAAGTTGATACCGTTCAAGGACACCGCCGAGCACAAGGAAAGCCTGTTCAGCTACTACTACCGGTTGTGCGAAATCGACGACATGGTGTGCTACCCGTGGGTCGCCCAGGTGTTTTCCGGCTTCACCCTCAAGGAGTTGAAGGTGCAGGTGGACGAACTGATGGCTTCGACCCAGCCGATTCCCAGCACCTATTACGATGGCGACCAGGTGAAGGCGATCGACGTGCAGCCGCCGAAGGTATTCAAGGGCCAGGCCGAGCTGTACAACAAGCTGATGGAAAACGGCATCGAGGTCTATGTGGTTTCGGCCGCCTCTGAAGAGTTGGTGCGCATGGTCGCTTCGGACCCCAAATACGGCTACAACGTGAAGCCGCAGAATGTGATTGGCGTGAGCCTGCTGCTCAAGGACCGCGCCAATGGCCAGTTGACTACCGCGCGCAAGCAGATCAGTGCCGGGCACTACGACGCCAAAGCCAACGAAGGGCTGGAACTGACCCCGTACCTGTGGACCCCGGCCACCTGGATGGCGGGCAAGCAGGCGGCGATCCTGACTTACATCGATGAGTGGAAGAAGCCGGTGCTGGTGGGCGGCGACACGCCAACCAGTGATGGCTACATGCAGTTTCATGGGGTAGACGTCGGCAAGGGCGGTATCCACCTGTGGATCAACCGCAAGGCCAAGTACATGGACCAGTTGAACGGCATGATTGCCAAGCAGGCGGCGGCGCAGGCCAAGGAAGGGTTGCCGGTGACGGCGGACAAGAACTGGGTGATCGTGACGCCGGAGCAGATCCAGTAAGGCTTGTGTAGAGTGGGCCGGCCTTTTCGCGGGCTCGCTCGCTCCCACTTGCATTGCATGACTTTCAGATGCTGTGCGGTCCCTGTGGGAGCGGGCGAGCCCGCGAAGAGGCCGGTGCAGGCATAAAAAAACCGGCGCACAGTGCGCCGGTTTTCCTTTCATGCTTTCGAAGCCTTACAGCCCTTCGAGCATCGCCTTGTTACGCACAGCCCCCTTGTCGGCACTGGTTGCCAGCAACGCATAAGCCTTCAGTGCGGTGGTCACCTTGCGCGGGCGGACTTCAGCCGGTTTCCAGCCTTTCTTGTCCTGCTCTACTCGGCGCGCAGCCAGCTCTTCATCACTGACCAGCAGGTTGATCGAACGGTTGGGAATGTCGATCAGTACCTTGTCACCGTCGCGCACCAGGCCGATGGCGCCGCCTGCAGCAGCCTCCGGCGAAGCGTGGCCGATGGAAAGGCCCGAGGTGCCACCCGAGAAGCGGCCGTCGGTCAGCAGGGCGCAGGCCTTGCCCAGGCCTTTGGACTTCAGGTACGAGGTCGGGTAAAGCATTTCCTGCATGCCCGGGCCGCCTTTCGGGCCTTCGTAGCGGATGATCACGATATCGCCGGCCTTCACTTCGTCGGCGAGGATGCCGCGCACGGCACTGTCCTGGCTTTCGAAGATCTTCGCGGTACCCTCGAATACGTGGATCGACTCGTCGACACCGGCGGTCTTCACCACGCAACCATCGAGCGCGATGTTGCCGTAGAGCACGGCCAGGCCGCCTTCTTGCGAATAGGCGTGCTCGAAGCTGCGGATGCAGCCGTTCTCGCGGTCGTCATCCAGGGTTTCCCAGCGGGTCGACTGGCTGAACGCGGTCTGGGTCGGGATCCCGGCTGGGCCGGCCTTGAAGAAGGTGTGCACGGCTTCGTCGTCAGTCTGGGTGATGTCCCATTTGGCGATGGCTTCTTCCATGCTGCGGCTGTGCACGGTCGGCAGGTCGGTGTGCAGCAGGCCGCCACGCGCCAGCGAGCCGAGGATGCTGAAGATGCCGCCAGCGCGGTGCACGTCTTCCATGTGGTACTTCTGGATGTTGGGCGCCACTTTGCACAGCTGCGGCACTTTGCGCGACAGGCGGTCGATGTCGCGCAGGTCGAAGGCCACCTCGCCTTCCTGGGCCGCGGCCAGCAGGTGCAGGATGGTATTGGTCGAGCCGCCCATGGCGATGTCGAGCATCATGGCGTTCTCGAACGCCTTGAAGTTGGCGATGCTGCGTGGCAGTACCGACTCGTCGTTTTCGCCGTAGTAGCGTTTGCACAGTTCGACGATGGTGCGCCCGGCCGTCAGGAACAGCTGCTCGCGGTCCGAGTGGGTGGCCAGGGTCGAGCCGTTGCCCGGCAGGGCCAGGCCCAGGGCTTCGGTCAGGCAGTTCATCGAGTTGGCGGTGAACATGCCGGAGCACGAACCGCAGGTCGGGCAGGCGCTACGCTCGTACTCGGCGACTTTCTCGTCGGATGCGCTGGAGTCGGCGGCGATGACCATGGCGTCGACCAGGTCCAGGCCGTGGCTGGCCAGCTTGGTCTTGCCGGCTTCCATCGGGCCGCCCGAGACGAAGATCACCGGGATGTTCAGGCGCAGGGCGGCCATCAGCATGCCGGGGGTGATCTTGTCGCAGTTGGAGATGCACACGATGGCATCGGCGCAGTGGGCGTTGACCATGTATTCCACGGCGTCGGCAATGATCTCGCGGCTGGGCAGCGAGTACAGCATGCCGTCGTGGCCCATGGCGATGCCGTCGTCGACCGCGATGGTGTTGAATTCCTTGGCCACGCCACCGGCGCGTTCGATTTCGCGGGCGACCAGCTGGCCCAAGTCCTTCAGGTGCACGTGGCCCGGGACGAACTGGGTGAACGAGTTGGCGATGGCGATGATCGGTTTCTTGAAGTCTTCGTCCTTCATGCCGGTGGCGCGCCACAGGGCACGGGCGCCGGCCATGTTGCGGCCCTGGGTGGAAGTCTTGGAACGATAATCAGGCATGAAACACTCCTGGCGGCTTAATCAGGTCACAAAAAGGGGAGTGAGCTTCTCTTGTCCTTTGTACCGCAGGCCGGTTGCCACTGGCACGGATGAGGCCGAAGACTGCGCGGGATCGCCGCGGGCTTGACCAGAGCTCATAAACCCGCCGGGGATGACTGGCGATGAATAGGCCGATTCTACACCCCTGGCGCGGCGAAGGAATGCAGATGTGGATGGCTGGCGGGGAGATTGCAGCAGGAAAGGGCCGCGCGGCGGCCCATTTTGGCAGATATCAGCTGTTTGGCAGCAACCGGCAGGTGATGCTCTTGATGTAGCGGGTTTCGGCAATGGCCGGGTGCACCGGGTGGTCGGGGCCCTGGCCGCCGCGCTCGAGCAGCTGCAGGTTGCGGTCCAGGTGGCGGGCGCTGGTCAGCAGGATGTTGTGCAGGTCGTCCTCGGGCAGGTGCATGGAGCACGAGGCGCTGACCAGGATGCCGTCCTTGCTCAGCATGCGCATGGCCTGTTCGTTCAGCCGGCGGTAGGCCGCCTCGCCGTTCTTCAGGTCTTTCTTGCGCTTGATGAACGCGGGTGGGTCGGCAATGATCACGTCGAAGCGTTCTTCGGCAGCCTTCAGTTCGCGCAGGGCTTCGAACACATCGCCTTCGATGCAGGTCAGCTTTTCGCCGATGCCGTTCAGCGCCGCGTTACGCTCCACGCCATCCAGGGCAAAGCCCGAGGCATCGACGCAGAACACTTCGCTGGCGCCGAAAGCACCTGCCTGCACGCCCCAGCCACCGATGTAGCTGAACAGGTCGAGCACACGCTTGCCCTTGACGTACGGCGCCAGGCGCGCACGGTTCATGCGGTGGTCGTAGAACCAGCCGGTCTTCTGGCCTTCACGCACCGGGGCTTCGAACTTGACGCCGTTCTCTTCCAGCGGCACCCAGTCCGGCACCTCGCCGTAGACGGTCTCCACATAGCGCTGCAAGCCTTCGGCGTCACGGGCGGCGGAATCGTTCTTGAACAGGATGCCGCTTGGTTTGAGTACTTGCACCAGGGCAGCGATCACGTCGTCCTTGTGCGCTTCCATGGTGGCCGAGGCCAGCTGAACCACGAGGATGTCGAAGAAGCGGTCGACCACCAGCCCTGGCAGCAGGTCGGAATCGCCATAGACCAGGCGGTAGCACGGCTGGTCGAACAGGCGCTCGCGCAGCGACAGGGCGACATTGAGGCGGTGCACCAGCAGCGACTTGTCCAGCGGCAGCTTGATGTCGCGCGACAGCAGGCGTGCGCAGATCAGATTGTTCGGGCTGAGTGCGACGATGCCCAACGGTTTGCCGTTGGCCGCCTCGAGAATGGCCTGCTGGCCGGCCTGGAAGCCTTGCAGTGGGGTCGCGCTGACATCGACTTCGTTGCTGTAGACCCACAGGTGGCCGGCGCGCAGGCGGCGGTCGGCATTGGCTTTGAGGCGAAGGCTGGGCAGGGACATGACGTCGCTCCGGGAAAAAAGAGCGGGATTATACCCTGTTGGCCGGCACTTCGGTTCGAGGTACGACAAAGCGCCGGCACGGCCAACTGGGTTAGAATCCACCGTCCTAAACGAGTGTGCACGTATGTCCCAAGAACTCAGCGCCGAACAGATCCAGCAAGCCTTGCAAGGCATCACCATCCCGCCGCAACCGCAGATCATGGTTGACCTGCAGTTCGAGCAGTACATGCCTGACCCGGACCTGGAAACCATCGCCAAGTTGATTTCCCAGGACCCAGGCCTGTCCGGCGCCTTGCTCAAGCTGGTCAATTCGCCGCATTTTGGCCTGTCCAACAAGATCGGTTCGATCCAGCGTGCGGTGAACCTGCTGGGCAGCCGTTCGATCATCAACCTGATCAACGCCCAGTCGATCAAAGGCGAGATGAGCGACGAGACCATCGTTACCCTCAACCGCTTCTGGGATACCGCCCAGGACGTGGCGATGACCTGCCTGACCCTGGCCAAGCGCACCGGTATCCAGGCCGCGGACGAGGCCTACACCCTGGGCCTGTTCCACGACTGTGGCGTGCCGTTGATGCTCAAGCGCTTCCCCAACTACATGGAGGTGCTGGAAGAAGCCTATGCCAAGGCCGGCGGCGAAACGCGGGTGGTGGATACCGAAAACCGCGCCTTCAATACCAACCATTCGGTGGTCGGCTACTTCACCGCCAAGTCCTGGCGCCTGCCGGAGCACCTCACTGCCGCCATCGCCAACCACCACAATGCCTTGGCAGTGTTCCGCGACGATACCGCGCGCAACACCCAGAGCCAGCTGAAAAACCTGCTGGCGGTGCTGAAGATGGCCGAGCATATCTGTGCCTCCTACCGAGTGCTGGGCAACCAGGCAGTCGACCACGAATGGCGTGTGGTCGGCCCGCTGGTGCTCGATTACATTGGCCTGTCGGATTACGATTTCGAAAACCTCAAGCAGAACATTCGTGAGTTGGGCGGGCACTGACACATGCCGGAATTACCCGAAGTAGAAACCACCCGGCGCGGTATTGCGCCGCACCTGGAAGGCCAGCGCGTCAGCCGCGTAGTGGTGCGTGATCGGCGCTTGCGCTGGCCCATTCCCGAAGACCTCGACGTGCGCCTGTCGGGGCAGCGCATCGTCACTGTCGAACGGCGCGCCAAGTACCTGCTGATCAATGCCGAAGTCGGCACCTTGATCAGCCACCTGGGCATGTCGGGCAACTTGCGCCTGGTCGAGCAGGGCTTGCCGGCGGCCAAGCATGAGCATGTCGATATCGAGCTGGAGTCGGGGCTGATGCTGCGCTACACCGACCCTCGCCGTTTTGGTGCCATGCTCTGGAGCCAGGACCCGTTGCGCCACGAGCTGCTGCTGCGCCTGGGGCCGGAGCCGTTGACCGACCTGTTCGACGGCGAGCGGCTGTTCCAGCTGTCCCGTGGGCGCTCGATGGCGGTCAAGCCGTTCATCATGGATAACGCGGTGGTGGTGGGGGTGGGCAACATCTACGCCAGCGAGGCGCTATTCGCTGCCGGCATCGATCCACGCCGTGCGGCAGGGGGGATTTCCCGGGCGCGTTACCTGAAGCTGGCGATCGAGATCAAGCGGGTACTGGCGGCGGCGATCGAGCAGGGCGGTACCACCTTGCGCGATTTCATCGGCGGTGACGGGCAGCCGGGGTACTTCCAGCAGACCCTGTTCGTGTACGGGCGGGCCGGGCAGCCGTGCAAGGTATGCGGTACGGAGCTGCGCGAAGTGAAGCTGGGGCAGCGTGCGAGCGTGTTCTGCCCACGCTGCCAGCGCTGAGGCTACAGGTGATTACCGTTCTGTAGGAGCGGCCTTGTGTCGCGATGGGGTGCGAAGCGCCCCCAAAATTTCAGCGTCTGCACAGAAACTTCGGCTTTAGCGCGGAAACCGCCGGGGCCGCTGTGCGGCCCATCGCGACGCAAGGCCGCTCCTACAGAAACCGCGCAGGGCTGGGGGTTCAGGCCTTGCCGGTAATACGCCGGTACTTGGCCATCAATTGCTCTTCGGTTTCCGGGTGCGCCTCATCCAGCGGGATGCAATCGACCGGGCAGACCTGCTGGCACTGCGGCTCGTCGTAATGACCCACGCACTGGGTGCACAGGTTGGGGTCGATCACGTAGATCTCTTCGCCTTGGGAGATGGCCTCGTTCGGGCACTCGGGTTCGCAGACGTCGCAATTGATGCAATCGTCGGTAATGATCAGGGACATGGGGACTCCGGCCGGGGCTCAGCGCCCGGGCATGTTCAACGCAATGGGCACAATTGTGCCGCATTCGCGCCCGCAGTGCACGCGGGCGCGACAATCAGGCGGTCAGGCTTGCTTCTTGAAACGCTCGGTCAGTGCCTCGGCCACCGCAGGGTGGACGAATTTGCTGATATCACCGCCCAATGCGGCGATTTCCCGGACCAGGGTCGAGGAAATGAACGAATAGCGCTCTGACGGCGTCAGGAACAGGCTCTCGACATCGGGTGCCAGTTGCCGGTTCATGTTCGCCAACTGGAACTCGTATTCGAAGTCGGAAACCGCACGCAGGCCGCGCAGCAACACATTGGCGCCCTGTTCCTTGGCGAAATGCGCCAGCAGCGAAGAGAAGCCGATGACTTCGACATTGGGCAGGTGCTTGGTGACCTCACGGGCGAGCGCGACACGTTGCTCCAGCGGGAACAGCGGGTTTTTCTTCGGGCTGGCCGCCACTGCGATGATCACGTGGTCGAACAGGCGCGAAGCGCGCTCGACCAGGTCGCCGTGGCCTTTGGTAATGGGGTCGAAAGTACCCGGGTACAACACTCGGTTCATCGCGTCATCCTGGCTGGAGTGCGTTGGGGAGTCGGATGGTAGCGCAGCGACGGCGCCCCGGCCAAGTCATGCGGCCGGCTGATGGCACTATAGACAGGGCGTGTATTCGTTGTCATGCGTTGTGTGCCAGGCGGCTAGCCAACGCTTCGCTGAGCCTGGCGCTGATGGCATACACCGACAGTTGCGGGTTGGCGCCGATGCTGGTGGGGAACAGCGAGCCGTCGTGAACCGACAGGTTTTCCAGCTGGTGATGGCGGCCTAGGCTGTCGCACACCGCCTGGCGCGGGTCTTCGCCCATGGCGCAACCACCCATCACATGGGCGCTGCCCAGGCGCGTACGGAAAGGCTCCAACGGTAGGCGGTCGATCATGGCCAAGGCCTGTTCCAGGCTGGCAGCGGCGCTGGCATCGCTGTGCACCGGGGTTACCTCGGCCGCGCCGGCGGCGAACTGGACCTGCGCCATGCTGCGGTAGGCGCGCCGCAAGCCGTCACGCAGGTAGTCGGTGACCGGATAATCGAGCACGGGGGAGCCGTCGCCGCGCAGTTCAACGCTCCCGCCCTGGCTTTGCGGGTGAAACCCGTCGCGCAGCAAGGCCAGCATGACATGGGTATTGGGTAGTTCGGCCATGCGCCGGGCATTGTCCTGGCCATGGCCACCCAGCAGGGTGCTGGCCAGGGCCGGGTGCAGCGGCGGTACTTCGAGCTTGTAGCCCACCGGCCCCTCCGTGCCGTGCTGCCACTGGAAATGGTCGCTGTAGATCGACTGCGGCGCGCCGTAGTAGGGGTCGATGCGCTCGTTGAAGCGTGCGGCGCTGAAGTTGACCAGGTGCAGGAAAGTGCGTTTGCCCAAGCGGCCATGCGGGTCGGGGGCATTGGAGCGCAGCAGCAGGGCCGGGCTGTTGATGCCGCCGCCTGCCAGGATGTAATGGCGCGCGTGTACTGTCACTTGCCGACCTGTCGGGTGGATGCCTTGCGTATCCAGGGCCTGGCAGGTCAGGTGTTGGATGCGCTCGCCGTTGTGGCTGAAGCGCTCGGCCCGGGCCAGGTAAAGCAGCTCGCCGCCCTGTTCGAGGGTGGCGGGAATGCGCGTCACCAGCATCGATTGCTTGGCATTCACCGGGCAACCCATGCCGCAGTAACCCAGGTTCCAGCAGCCGCGCACGTTGCGCGGGATGACTGCCCAGCGATAACCCAGTTGTTCGCAGCCACGGCGCAGCACGTCGTTGTTGGCATTCGGTGGCATGGCCCAGGGTGTGATACCCAGCTCCAGTTCCATGCGCTCGAACCAAGGGCGCAGCTCATCTTCGCCGAGCCCTTGTACGCCATGGGCCGAGGCCCAGTGCGCCAGGGTCTGCGGCGGGGTGCGAAAACTCGACGTCCAGTTCACCAGCGTGGTGCCGCCTACGGCGCGGCCTTGCAGGATGGTAATGGCGCCATCCTTGCTCATGCGCCCCAGGCCCTCCTGATAGAGGCTGGCATAGGCTTCGTGCTCCAGCAGCTTGAAGTCGCTGCTGGTCTTCAACGGGCCTTCTTCGATCAGCAAGACCTTGAAGCCCGCGGCGCTGAGCCGCTGTGCGCTGGTGGCGCCGCCGGCACCGCTGCCGATCACGACGATGTCGGCGTGCAGTTGCAGGTCATGTTCCAGGCGTGAGGCGTCGTGGGTGATCCAGCCGCGGTCGAGGCCTTGGCGAAACGGGTCAGGCACAGGCATTGGCGATGCTCTTGTCGTGTTCAGATTTTCGGTGGGCCGGGGTAGCCGCAGGTGGCCCAGGACTCGGGGCGCTCGTACCAGGCCATTTGCAGCAGTTGCAGCAGTGAGGCATGCCCCATGCGCAGCAGGTTCAGCGAGCTGCCCTGCCAGCGCTGCAGGAAAGCCTCGACCTGGGCGGGCGCGGCCTGGGCCCAGGCCCCCCAGATGCCGGTCAGTGGGCCGCGGGTCAGCGGCAGGCTGAGCACGTCGAACAATTGCCGGGTAAGTTTGAGCATCTCCGGCGACAGCGCTGCCAGCTTGTAATCGAGGCTGCGCAGTACCAGCGTATCGGTGGCCAGCGTGCCGCTGAGCACCACCGGTATCAGCGCGCGCAGCAGTGGCAGGTCATCGTGGCGCAGCGCCTGAAACCCCGGCGCGGCCGTTTGTGCGCTGCAGCCCACCAGGCTGGCACCGGCCAGGAAGGTGCTCGCGGCAACGCTGAAACGCAGCAGGTCACGACGGTGCATGGCCCGGGCCTCAGCGGATGAACAACTTGTAGACCAGGCGCTGCAGGGCTTTGCCGTAAGGCGGGTAAATCAGCCGTGCGGCGTTGAAGCGTTGCTTGGCCAGTACCGCCTTGGCCTTGCTGAAGGTCAGGAAGCCTTCGTGGCCGTGGTAGTGCCCCATGCCCGAGGGGCCTATGCCACCGAACGGCAGGTCGTCCTGAGCCACATGCAGCAAGGTGTCGTTCAGGCATACCCCGCCGGAATGGCTGTGCTGCAACACCTGTTGCTGTTCGCCACGGTCGTAGCCGAAGTAGTACAGCGCCAAGGGCCGCGGGCGCTGGTTGATGTAGGCCAGCGCGTCATCGAGCGTGTCGTAGGGCACCAGCGGCAGCAGCGGGCCGAATATTTCGTCCTGCATGACCTGCATGGTGTCGTTCACCTTGGTCAGCACGTGTGGCGGCAGGCGCCGCCCTTGGCGTGTCTCGTGGGCGTACAGGTCGGTCACCTGCGCACCTTTGCCGCGCGCGTCCTGCAGCAGGTGCTCAAGGCGTGCCAGTTGCCGGGGGTTGATGATGGCGCTGTAGTCAGGGTTGTCGGCAATGCGAGGGTACATGCGCCGCACGGCGGTGCCGTAGGCATCGGCGAAAGCATTCAGGCGCTCGCGCGGCACCAGCACGTAGTCGGGGGCGACGCAGGTCTGGCCGGCGTTGAGCGTCTTGCCGAAGGCGATGCGCTCGGCGGCTGTTTCCAGCGGTACGCTGGCCGACACGATGGCCGGGGATTTGCCGCCCAACTCCAGGGTCACCGGCGTCAGGTTTTGCGCGGCCGCCAGCATGACCTGGCGGCCTATGCTGGTGGCCCCGGTGAACAGCAAGTGATCGAACGGCAGGCGAGCGAACGCCTGGCCGACCTCGATCTCGCCAAGCACCACACTGACCAGGTCCTCGGGAAACACCTGTTGCAGCAGGGCCTGCAAGGCCTGGCCAGTAGCCGGGGTAGCCTCGCTGAGCTTGAGCATGACCCGGTTGCCAGCGGCCAGGGCACAGGTGAGCGGGCCGATGGCGAGAAACAGCGGGTAATTCCACGGCACGATGATGCCGACGACGCCTAGCGGCTGGTAAAGCACCCGCGCGCTGGCCGGCTGGAATGCCAGCCCCACGGCCCGCCTGGAAGGGCGCATCCAGCGTTGCAGGTGGCGCTCGGCATGGCGTATGCCCTGCACCGAGGGCAGAAGCTCGGCCAGCAACGTTTCATCGGCGCTGCGCCCGCTGAAGTCGGCATCGATTGCTGCGATCAGCTGCTGCTGGTTGGCCAGCAGGGCCTCGCGCAAGCTTTTCAGCCACTGCCGCCGTTGTGTTGCCGGCGGCAGAGGGTTGCCGGCGAACGCCTGGCGCTGGGCGCTGAATGTCGCCTCCAGGGCGTGGTCGGCATGCACGGCAGGCAAGGCAGGCAAGGCGATGGGCGAGGTCACGGCGGTCTCCTGGCTGAGCTTGAAGTTTCTAGAGTCTATACTCTAATTTCTGCGTTGGCGCGAGTATTACCCTTGCAGAGACCGGTGTATCAGCCGGGTGAATCGCCGTAAGATGAACCTTTATCAACGCCTGCAGACTGGGAGCTTGAGCATGGCCCCGCGCATGAAGACCCGAGAGCGCATCGTGCAGAACAGCCTGGAGCTGTTCAACCAGCAGGGCGAGAGATGCGTCAGTACCAACCACATTGCCGCACACATGGAAATTTCGCCCGGCAACCTGTATTACCACTTCCCTAACAAGCAGGCGATCATCGCGGTGTTGTTCAGCCAGTACGAAGAACTGGTGGACAGTTTCCTGCGCCCGCCGCAGGGGCGTGCGGCGACCGTGGAAGACAAGCGGTTCTACCTCAAGGCGCTACTGGCGGCGATGTGGAACTACCGCTTCCTGCACCGCGACCTGGAGCATCTGCTGGACAGCGATGCCGAACTGGCCGCCCGCTACCGGCGCTTCTCCGAGCGCTGCCTGCGCCAGGGCCAGGCGATCTATCGCGGCTTCGTCGACGCAGGCATCCTGGCCATGGCGCCGGCGCAGATCGAATCGCTGACCATCAACGCCTGGATCGTGCTGACCTCGTGGGTACGTTTTCTCAGTACCACCCGCGAGCACTCCGCGCACCTGGGTGAAGAAGCCTTCATGCGCGGCGTCTACCAGGTACTGGTGCTGGAGCTGGGTTTCGTCACCGACAGTGCCCGCCACGCGGTGGACGCGCTGTGCCAGGAATTTCAGGTACCGTTCAACCAGGCCCTGGAGCTGTAACCCGGGGCGCCAGTGTCATTGCTTTGTGCCATTGATCAGGAGATTGTCATGCCCCTTGCGCAATTGATCACCCCGCAACAATTGGCCGAGCGTCTGGGCTCGCCCAAATCGGTGATCCTCGACTGCCGCTTTGCCCTTGAAGATGTCGACTATGGCCAACGCAGCTATGCGCAAGGGCACATAGCCGGTGCGCATTTTGCCGACCTGGACCGCGATCTCAGCGGGCCGGTGAGCAAGGGGCGTACCGGGCGCCACCCGTTGCCCGATGCGCAGCGGCTGGTCGAGCGCTTGCGTGAGTGGGGTGTGGACAACGACAGCGAAGTGGTGCTGTACGACGACGGCCCCGGCGCCTTTGCTGCCCGTGCCTGGTGGATGCTGGTCTGGTTGGGCAAGCGCAGCGGCGTGGCGATCCTCGACGGTGGCCTGAAGGCCTGGCATGCAGCGCACCTGCCCCTGAGCCTGGACCCTGCACCCAAGCGCCAAGGCACGTTCAGCGGCGAGCCAGACCCCGCGCTGCTGATCGATGCCGACCACCTGGCCAAGCGCCTGGGCAATGCAGACCTGACCCTGATCGATGCGCGGGCGTTGCCGCGTTTTCGCGGCGAGGTGGAGCCCATCGACCCGGTGGCAGGGCATATCCCCGGCGCGCAGTGCGCGGCGTTTACTGACAACCTGGGGCCTGACGGGCGCTTTTTGCCGGCCGATCAGCTCAGGCAGCGCTTTGCCGAAAAGCTGGCCGGGCGGGCACCGGAGCACGTGGTGTCTTACTGCGGTTCGGGGGTGACGGCATGTCACAACCTGTTTGCACTGGCGCTGGCAGGCTACCCGCTGGGCAAGCTGTATGCCGGGTCGTGGAGTGAGTGGATCACTGATCCGGAGCATGGGGTGGCCACCGGCGAATAGGTACGTCTGCCGCGAGCAGGGCATGGAGGGACGTTACTGGCCCTCCACCAGCCACTGCGGAATCCGC